>JAFUPO010000101.1 GCA_017481185.1 Clostridia bacterium
CAGTTGTTTCCGGGTGGAGCGTTGCGGGGGCATATACAATGCCCCCTACATCGCGTCGTAGGGGCGGATCCTGTATCCGCCCGCCAGGCTGCGCCTGGACGCAGTGCCCGAAGGAGCAAACGCCTTTCGCATAGTTCCTTCCGGGTGTTACGTTTCGGGGGCATATGCAATGCCCCCCTACATCGCGTCGTAGGGGCGGATCCTGTATCCGCCCGTTTTCAAACAGACTAAAACGCTTAACGCCAAACCGTGAGGTTCTTATGAAAGCCAATTATCACACCCATACGCCCCGGTGCCATCACGCCGGGGGCACCGAAGAAGAATACGTCAAGGCAGCCATCGGCGCGGGCTTTGATGTGCTGGGTTTTTCAGACCATACCCCCTGGCCTTACAAGAGCGATTTTGTTTCCCATATCCGGATGCTGCCCCAGGAGCTGCCCGGGTATGTCAGCACTGTTCAGCATTTAAAAGAAGCCTATAAGGACCAGATCACCCTGCGCCTGGGGCTGGAATGTGAATACTATCCCATGTATATGGACTGGCTCCAGGAGCTGCATGAGCGGATGGATTATCTCATCCTGGGCGCCCACTATTTAAACACAGATGAAAGCAACCCCTATGTGGTTTATCCCTGCAAGGAAGATAAGGGTATGTGGGCATATGTGGAATCCTCCTGTGAGGCCCTTCAGACGGGGCTGTTTACCTACATGGCCCATCCAGATCTGTTTATGCGCTACCGCCCGGCCTTCGATAAGGAAAGTGAAAAGGCCTCCCATGCCCTGCTGACTGTTATCAAAGAGCTGGGCCTGCCCATCGAATATAACCTCAACGGCCAGCTTATTCAGCAGCGGGAGAAGGAACCTGGCTATCCCCGCCGGGAGTTTTGGGAGTTTGCCGCCTCCTACGGCATACCGGCTATCATCGGCGTGGATGCCCATACCCCCAAGCTGCTGGCCAATGAAAAAATCTGGGAGGACGCCCACACCCTGCTCACCCAGTTGGGCTACACCATTATCGATTGCCTCCCCTTTGATGAAAAGCTCAAGGAGGGCTCCAAATGAATTGGGATCTGACCGTGCTGTATAAGGATTTTAACGATCCGGCCCTGGCAGAGGATTTGGCTGCCCTGCCGCCCCTGTGCCAAAAGCTGGCGGAGGTCACCGCTGCCCAGCTTTCGCCTCTTAAGTGCCTGGAGCAGGGGATAACGCTTCTTAGCGATATGACAGAAAAATTCTCAAAGGCGGCCATGTATGCCCAATTGACCCTCAGCTGCGATGCGTCCAACGCCTCCGCCGCCCAGACCCTGGATAAGGTGATGGCCCTGAGCGTTCCCTTTCAGAGCGCCGCCAGCGCCTTTGAACGGTACGTGGGCCAGCAGGAGGAGCTGGAGGCCTTGATCAGCCAAAGCCCGCTTTTGCAGGCCCATGGTTATTGGCTGCTTTCGGCCAAGGCCCAGGCGGCCCATCTGCCCGACCCTCAGGTGGAGGAATGGCTGCTCAAAATGTCCCTGTCCGGGGGCGAGGCCTTTTCCCAATTGCGGGATAAGCTGGACGCTGCCCACACCTGTGATTTCAGGGGCGAGGCCATTCCCTTATCCGCCTGCCGGGCCAAGGCCTATGACCCGGACCCCCAGGTGCGCAGGGACGCCTATGAGGCGGAGATCGCCTCCTACGATAAAATGGCCCTGCCCATGAGCTACTGCCTCAACGCCATCAAGGCCGAGGCCCAAACCATGGCCGAGGCCCAGGGCTTTAAAAGCGTATTGGAAATGACCCTGTTCAACACCCGCATGAAGGAAGAAACCCTCAATGCCCTGTGGACGGCCGTGAAGGAAGCCCTGCCTGCTTTTCAAAGGTATTTAAAGGCTAAAGCCAAGCTACTGGGCCATGAAGGGGGGCTGCCCTTCTATGACCTGTTTGCGCCAGTGGGCCGGGGAGGGCGCACCTATACGGTGGAGGAAGCCCGGCAGACGCTGGTTTGCGAAATGAGCAAGTTCACCCCGGCCATGGGCCAGTTCATCGACCATGCCTTTACCCATGGCTGGATCGATATGTTCCCCCGGGAGGGCAAAAGCGGCGGCGCTTTTTGCGAAAGCCTGCACCCTCTGGACGAGAGCCGGGTGCTGACCAACTTTGGGGGCAGCTTCTCCGACGTATCCACCCTGGCCCATGAACTGGGCCACGCCTGGCACAACCGCTGCATGGCGGGCCTGCCCATCTTGATGACCGACGTGCCCATGCCCTTGGCGGAAACGGCCTCCATTTTTAACGAGACCATGCTGACCCATCAGGTGCTGAAAAGCGCCGCCGAGGAGGAAGCCTTCACCCTTCTGGAGGCGGAGCTGATGGAAGCCACCCAAACGGTGGTGGATATTTACAGCCGATTTTTGTTTGAAAAGAGCGTGGTGGAGGGCAGGCAGGATCATACCCTGTCCGTGGAAGAGTTGAAGAACCTGATGCTCAAAGCCCAGGAGGCCGCCTACGGCGACGGCCTGGCAGCGGACTGCCGCCACCCCTTTATGTGGGCCTGCAAGCCCCACTATTACAGCACGGGGGTCCATTTTTACAACTTCCCCTATGCCTTTGGGCTGCTCTTTGGCCGGGGCGTGTTCGCTCAGTACCTCCAAAAGGGCGACGCCTTTGTGGCAGATTACAACCGGCTTTTGCGCGCCTGCGGCTCCGGCTCCATTGAAGAGGTGGCCCAAAGCGTGGGCATCGATGTGACCAGCGTAGATTTCTGGCGCAGCTCTTTGAACACCCTGGTCAGCGATATTGCAAAGTTCTGTGAACTTTGCAAGGTAAGAACTAAGAACTAAGAGTTAATAGTTTTAGTTTGTCAAAACGGGCGGATATGGAATCCGCCCCTACGATATGCGCCGCCTGCGGCGGAAGTTAAGAGTGCAGAGTGATGAGTGCAAAGTGCAGAGTTTTAGTTTCTTATCTCCACCCGGAGGGGACTCTAGAGTGCAGAGTGATGAGTGCAAAGTGCAGAGCTTTAGTTTCTTATCTCCACCCGGAGGGGACTCTAGAGTGCAGAGTGATGAGTGCAAAGTGCAGAGTTTTAGTTTCTTATTTCCACCCGGAGGGGAC
>JAFUPO010000102.1 GCA_017481185.1 Clostridia bacterium
ATCATCTGCGGCCGCATGGCTATCCTGGCCGAGGGCGATGCGCAAACCCGTGGCGACATCACCTATCTGGAGCCTCTACCCCTCTTTGATGGGGAAGGCAACCCCATCGCCTAAGGCTTTTGAAAAATTTATCAAAAAAATTCCCTCCCGGGGCTTGACAACGGGAGGGAATATGCGTATAATAGCTTTTGCAGTCAGCGATGACCGCATAGCGTTGGGGAATTGTGTAACGGCAGCACCTACGACTCTGACTCGTATTGTCTAGGTTCGAATCCTAGTTCCCCAGCCATTTTTTTGCCTCCGTGGTCTAGTGGCCTAGGACACCGCCCTCTCAAGGCGGCAACACGGGTTCGAATCCCGTCGGAGGTGCCATTGCTCATTGAGTTCAACTCAATGAGCTTTTTTGTTGTTCAGCTGCTTTTAAAATTATTGTTCCCTCCCCCTTGACATTCTTTTGAAATGAGATACAATAGTATCGAAAGTCAAAGAAAGTCAGACTCTCAAAGGAGGTCTTTGCATGAACAACCGTCAGTTTACCCAAAAAACCATGGAAGCCATTCAGCTGGCGCAGCAAACCGCCGTTGAATATCAAAATATGCAGGTGGAGCAAAGCCACCTGGCCTATGCCCTCACAGCGGATGCCCAGGGGCTTATTCCCCAATTGCTGACCAAAATGGGCAAGGATGCCCAGCAGGTTAAAGCTGCCCTGCAAAAGGCGGTGGAACAGCTGCCCAAGGTATCCGGCTCCGGCCGGGAGCCGGATAAAATCTACATCACCCCCGATTTAGAAAAGGCCATCATTGCCGCCCAGGAGCGGGCTCAGCAGATGAAGGACGAATACCTGTCTGTAGAGCACCTGTTTTTAGGCCTCATAGCGAAGGCTGATCGGGCCCTCAAGGGAATCCTTGAGCGCTTTCAAATCACTGAAAAGGATTTTCTCGCCGCCCTGTCCACTGTGCGAGGGGCTACCCGCGTGACCACCGACAGCCCTGAAGAAACCTATGATGCCTTGAAAAAATATGGTCAAGACCTGGTGGAAATGGCCCGCAGCCACAAGCTTGATCCGGTGATCGGCCGGGATACGGAGATCCGCAATGTGATTCGCATCCTCTCCCGCAAAACCAAAAACAACCCTGTTTTAATCGGTGAGCCCGGCGTGGGCAAAACTGCCATTGCCGAGGGGCTGGCCCAGCGCATCGTGCGGGGGGATGTGCCTGATTCTTTGAAGGATAAAACCATCTTCTCCCTGGATATGGGCAGCCTCATGGCCGGCGCCAAGTTTCGGGGCGAGTATGAAGAGCGGTTAAAAGCGGTGCTGGCAGAAATTAAGACATCCGAGGGCCGCATCCTGCTTTTTATTGACGAGCTTCACACCATTGTGGGCGCAGGCAAGGCTGACGGCGCCATGGACGCAGGCAACCTTTTGAAGCCCATGCTGGCCCGGGGTGAATTGCACTGCATCGGCGCCACTACCCTTAATGAATATCGCCAGTACATTGAGAAGGACGCGGCCTTGGAGCGGCGCTTTCAGCCAGTGCTGGTAGGCGAGCCTACCGTGGAGGACACCATCGCCATCCTTCGTGGCCTCAAGGAGCGCTATGAGGTATTCCATGGGGTCAAGATCCAGGATAACGCATTGATCGCCGCTGCCACCCTGTCCAACCGCTACATCACCGACCGGTTTTTGCCGGACAAGGCCATTGACCTGGTGGACGAGGCCTGCGCCATGATCCGCACGGAGATGGACTCCATGCCCACGGAAATGGATGAAATCAGCCGCCGCATCATGCAATTGGAGATTGAGGAAGCTGCCCTGAAAAAGGAATCGGATCCCCTGGCCCAGGATAATCTCAGCGCCCTTCAAAAGGATCTTGCCCAGCAGCGGGAAGTGTTTAAAGAAATGAAGGTCAAGTGGGAAAACGAAAAGAACGCCATCTCCAAGGTTCAGAGCCTGCGGGAGCAATTGGAAACCTTGAAGGGTGAAATCGAAAAAGCGGAGCGGGCCTATGACCTGAACAAAGCCGCTGAATTGAAATACGGTCAGCTGCCCCGGCTGCAAAAGGAATTGCAGGAGGAAGAAGCTGTTGCCGACCAGAAGAAGGGCGACAACACCCTTCTGCGGGATAAGGTGACTGATGAGGAAATTGCCCGGATTATCGCCCGCTGGACTGGCGTGCCGGTAAACAAGCTCATGGAAGGGGAACGGGAGAAGCTTTTGCATCTGGAGGATACCCTGCACCAGCGGGTCATCGGCCAGGAGGAGGCTGTGACCAAGGTGGCCGAAGCCATCCTCCGCTCCCGGGCAGGCATCCAGGATGAAAGCCGCCCCATCGGCTCCTTCCTGTTTCTGGGGCCCACCGGCGTTGGCAAAACGGAGCTGGCCAAGGCCTTAGCCCAAGCCCTCTTTGATGATGAAAAGAATATGGTGCGCATCGATATGTCTGAATACATGGAGAAGTTCTCCGTGTCCCGCCTGATTGGCGCGCCTCCCGGCTATGTGGGCTACGACGAGGGGGGCCAGCTGACCGAGGCGGTGCGCCGCAGGCCCTACTGCGTGGTGCTCTTTGACGAGGTAGAAAAGGCCCATCCGGACGTGTTCAACGTGCTTTTGCAGGTGCTGGACGACGGCCGCATCACCGATTCACAGGGCCGCACGGTGGACTTTAAAAACACCATTCTCATCATGACCTCCAACCTGGGCTCTGACCGCATCCTGGAGGGCATCGGCCCTGACGGCGACCTCGCCCCCCAGGCCCAGCGGGCGGTGCAGCAGCTTTTGCGCAGCCACTTCCGCCCAGAATTTTTGAACCGAATTGATGAAACCGTGATCTACAAGCCCCTGACCCGAAATGAAATCAGCGCCATTGTGGACCTGATGCTTAAGGGGTTGGAGAAGCGCCTAAAGGATAAGCAGCTTTCCCTGCTTTTGACCGACG
>JAFUPO010000103.1 GCA_017481185.1 Clostridia bacterium
GCTGCCATGAATCTCAAAAAACTTGCAAGGTGGTTGGGCAGATTCCGTCTCCCTTTCTCTCTTCTCTCGCTTTTTTGTTTCTTTCTTTACGAAAAACCCAGTTCTCGCTTCCGCGAAAACTGGGTTTTTCTACAGGCTGAGGGGAACTTTTTTTCAAAAAAGTTCCCCTCTCGCGCTCTCTCTTCAAAAAACTTTATTTTATGCCTATATCTTTCATCCGGAAACAACACTGCAAAAGGCAACAACTCAATCGGAATTGGGGTGCAGGGGATCAAGAGCGCGAGAGAGAGGGGCTTTCTTTTTTCTAAAAGAAAGCCCCTCTCTCTCGCTTATTATACTCGTTCCGTCACCCCTGCTCCCGCAGGGTGATCTTGCCGTCGTCGATGCTCTCCACAATGGCCAGGGAAACCACCTTGAGACCGGCTTCACGCAGCTCTTTGCCCCCGGGCTGAAAGCCCTTTTCAACGCAGATGCCCGCGCCCACACATTCGCATCCGGCCTGCTTGATGATGTCCATTAAACCGCGAATGGCTTCGCCGTTGGCCAGGAAATCGTCAATGATCAATACTCGCTGGCCAGGTTCAAGATACTTGCGGCTGACCCGGATATGGTTCAGCTTCTGGTGCGTGAAGGAGAAGACCGGCGCGGTGAACACATCGCTGCCCACATTGGAGTGATCGCCCTTTTTGCCGAACACCACGGGGATGCTGCCGAAGGCCTGGGCGGTGGTGATAGCGATGGCGATGCCGCTGGCCTCCACGGTGAGGATCACATCCACGCCGTCATCCTTAAAGGCTTCATAAAAGGCCTGGCCCATCTGGGTGGACAGAGCCACGTCGATGCGGTGGTTCAAAAACATATCCACCTTCACAATATCCGAACCAATGCCCCGGCCCTGGGTAAGGATCGCCTGCTCCAATGCTTTCATCTATAAACAGCCTCCTTGCATGACAAAAGATAGCATCATTTTACCTTAGATGCCCTTTCAAGACAAGGCAATTCATTAATTTTGTAAAAAGGTGAACTTTTCCGATAGTAATTGCGTCTAAGGTAATGTAAAATATGTATCATACCCCAATCTGCGCTGAGAGGAGGGAATTGGTATGGCCAAGCGTTTGTGCGCCGTATGGCTTTTGCTTGCCATGCTCGCATCCCTTCTTTTCATTCTGCCTGCCGCCCAGGCCCAGGCAGAAAAGGAGCAGCGGGCGCTGTTGGTAGCCAGCGACTTTTTTCTCACCCAGAGCCATACCTGGCCCGCCTCCAGCAACAATGCCAAGGCTGTCGAAACTGCCCTCAGTCAAAGTGTGCAGCCCTTTGCCCTGATGCGCACCCTGAACGGCACCCTGAACTCTCTGGAGGGGCTGCGGGCCGCCGTACAGGAGGCCTTTGGCGAGGCTGGGCCGGAGGATGTAAGCTACTTTTACATCAGCACCCACGGGGTCTACGATCCCTCCCGGAGCAACCTGGAGGCCTATCTGCTTTTGTCAGACGGAGTGGCGGAGGCCCGCATCACCGCCCGGGAGCTGGAGAGCTGCTTTGAGGGGATCCAAGGCATCAAGGTGATCCTCATTGACGCCTGCCAGTCCGGCGCCATCATCGGCAAGGGAATCTCCGGCGGCACCACCCAGGCAGCCTTCCTGGGACCCGATTTCAAGGTGCTCACCAGCGCCGGGGGCAGCGAGGACAGCTGGTACTGGTCCACCTCCGATACGGCCCCCGGCCAAGCGGCCGGCTCCAGCTATTTCTCGGGGGTACTGTGCCAGGGCATCAGCGCTGCCTCGGGCTTTGAGGCGGATGTGAGCCAGGACGGCGAAATCACCCTGGCGGAAATGTATGATTACCTGATGGAGAACCACGCCGCCTCCACCCCTCAGGTATATCCCCAGGGGGATGACTTCGTATTTTTCGCCTATGACCGGGCCGCCTATCTGCAAACGGGGCCCACGGGCCTTTTGGCTGGCATCCAGTTTGAGGATACCCTTCTGGATGCGCAAAACCCCACGGTGACCTTTTCCTTTACCGTGACCCGCCCCGTTCAATTGGCTTATCAATTGGTGTACTACCGCAACAACCAATGGCAGTTTGATACAGCTCAATTGATCTACGACGACCAGGAGCTGGGCGGGGACTATGGCGACCGCAAGGGCTTCGTTTCCCCCGGGCGCAAGGTGCGCAGCCTCTCCCTGAGCGAGCTGGCCGAGGATACCTACGGCTATGTAATGGTGCAATTGATCACCTTTAAAACGGGGGAGCCTGTCATTCATGCCAGCCGGGTGCTCTGCGTTCCGCCCGCGCAGGGAGATCCGCTGTTGGAGATCAAAACAGGCCATGACTTTGCCCCCGGCGTTCACCGGGAGCTGCCCATTTTGGTAAATCACCAGTACCCCTGCCAGCTGACGGTTGGGGTTTATACAGAGACAGGCGAACTGGTGGCCCGGCTGGCTGCCTACCAGTCTACCCGGCCCCAGCAACTTTTGCCCCTGGCCTCCGCCTTTTACTGGAACGGCAAAACCGCCTCTGGCGAAATGGCTCCCCCCGGCAAATACTATATTTCCGCCACAGCCTTCCTGGGGCAGGAAACCTATACCGCCCAATCGGGCCTGTTTGAGCTGGTGGAAACCACGGGTTAAAGCCTTTCTTCTTTATGTTTTTACACAGTGAACCTTTTCCAGGTGGTTCCCCCTGAGCAAAAAATATGTTATAATCTTTTTGTTGCCCATTTATCCCTGTTATGAAAGGCGGTCACGCTTCATGTATAATTCCCCTCCTCCACGCTCTGCCAGCCGGCGGCCTAAGCAGCCTAACCGATTTGCTAAAAAGAAAAAGCGCAGTGTGATCCCTGCGCTGCTTCTGTGCGCCCTGGCCTTGGCAGCCCTGGTGATCCTCCTGCCCAAGGAACCCTTAAAGCAGGCCAACACCACCATCGCCACTGAGGATGGACAGGTGGCTTCCGCTCTGCCCTCCAGCGCTCATGAGGGGCTTCGCATTTCGGAGCTTATGAGCTCCAACAGCGCCGCCGTGCCGGATAAGACCGGTGATTATCCCGACTGGGTGGAGATCTGGAACAGCTCCGATGCGCCCATCTCTATGCAGGGCGTGGGCCTGTCTGACCGCAGCGACTCCATTCGTTTTCTTTTCCCCGATATGACCCTGGCACCTGACGGCCGGGTGGTGGTATTCTGCTCTGACACTAACAACCAGGAGCCGGATGACCTACACGCCAAGTTCAAGCTTTCCTCTGTGGGCGAAACGGTATACCTGTTTGATCCCAACGCCTATGTGGTGGATCAGGTCACCGTGCCCATCCTCAACAGCGATGAGACCTATATGCTCAACGCCGAAGGCACTTATGAAGTGTCTGACCTATATACCCCCGGCTATCCCAACACCGCCGAGGGTAACAACGCTTACATCCATGCCACCACCGTTACCGAGGGCGCATTGATCATCAATGAACTGATGGCAGACCCCCGCTCCGGCCTGGTGGATGAGGATGGGGAGCTGGTGGACTGGTTGGAGATCTACAACACCACCGGCCAGGCCATCTCCTTGGATAATTATGCCCTGTCCAACAACCCGGCCAAGCCTCTAAAGTGGCGCTTTCCTGAAGGCGCCGTGGTACCTGCGGGGGGCTACTACCTGGTGTTCTGCTCTGGCAAGGATCGCGACTACGGCCCCACCAGCATCGCCCATGCCAACTTTAAAATCAGCGCCGAGCGGGATACCATTGTGCTGAGCGATTCCCGGGGCCGCGTGGTAGATCGAGTGACCCTTGATAACCTGGCGGTAGACCATACCTGGGGCCGCAACAGCCAGAATGAATGGCAGGATTTCTCCCTGGGTACTCCCGGCTACGCCAACAATGCCCAGGGCACCGCTCAGGCAGAGCAATTGATGCGCTCTTTGAACCCTACGGGCGTAATCATCACCGAGGCTATGGCCTCCAACCGCACCACCGTGCTGGGGGAGTCCATCGACACGGTGGACTGGGTTGAATTGTATAACACCTCCAATGAAACCGTTTATCTGGAAAACTACGGCCTATCTGACAATATTGACCGGGCCCGCAAATGGCAGTTCCCTGCGGGGACTGCCATCGCCCCGGGGCAGCACATGGTGGTGTATTTGAGCGGCGACACCAGCCAGTCCTCTTCCGGCCAGCTCCATACCAGCTTCAAGCTCCTGCGGGCCGGGGGCGAAACCATCTGCTTTTCTGACCCCACAGGCCTGGTGCTGGATAAGATCGAACTGCCTTTGATCCCCACAGATATTTCTTACGGACGCACCTTAGGCCTGAACGGCTTTTTTTATTATGACGCGCCCACCCCCGGCCAGACCAACGGCACAGGCTTTCTGGGCTTTGCTGAGGAACCGGCCTTTTCTTTGAGGGGTGGTTTGTATGATGGGGAGCAGTCCATCACCATCTCCATCCCCGAGGGGTCTTCGGTGTACTACACCACTGATGGCTCCGTGCCGGATCAGACGGATACCCGTTATGAGGGTGAAACCATTGTGCTCAACCGCACGGCCATCCTCCGAGCCCGGGCCTTCAAAGAGGGGCTTCAACCCTCCACCACCGCCACCAGCTCTTACTTTATCAACACCTACCATGCCCTGCCCATCGTATCCTTGGCCACAGAGCCGGATAATTTATGGAACGAAGAAACCGGTATGTTTGTAGACGGCAAGGATGCTGTGGTAGGCCCCGGCTTGATGCCTTTTAAAAATACGGTCTACCGGGAATATGGCAAGATCGAAAAGGAAGGCCATGTGGAGTATTACTTGCTGGACAATACCCAGGTTTTGAACCAGGGTATGGGGATGCGCCTGGCTGGCGACTTCTCCTTGGATCTGGCTCAGAAATCCATGAAGATCAAGGCCCGCTCCGCCTATGGCGAAAAGTATTTCAACGCGGCTCTGTTTGAGGATCGGCCCTTTACCCAGTACAAATCCTTCCTTTTGCGAAACAGTGGTAACGACGGCGTGTTCACCCGCTTGATCGACGGTTTGCAAACCCGGCTGGTGGCTGAACTGGATACCTCTGTAATCTTCATGGCCTGGAACCCGGTGGTGGTGTACATCAATGGCATCTACTGGGGGCATTACAATATGCGCGAGGCCAAGGATCAGGAGTTCATCGCCCAGCACGAGGGGCTGGATATTGAGCGGGCAGACGAGATCACCGTGCTCATGGGCAACATGAGCGCCGTTCATGGTTCCAACAAAGAATACAAAGAAATGATCAACACCGTCAAAACCCTTTCCCCCGGCAAAAATCCCGAGGATCTCAAATACATCACCGACCGAGTGGATGTAGACAACTACTTTGACTACATCGCAATCGAAATGTTCTTCGGCAACTCGGATATTGGTAATATGCGTATGTACAAGCTGCCCGGGGAGGACTCCAAATGGCGCTGGCAGCTTTACGATCTGGACTATGCGCTGTTCAACTCCGGCTTCAACAGCCCCTGGTCCTACATGAAGGAAAAGGGCATGGGCCAGGCCAACATCAACAACACGCTGCTTCGTAAGCTCATGGAAAGCGAAGAGATGCGGGATCTGTTTTTCACCAAGCTGGGCAACATCTTTCAGAAGTTCACCACCGAGCATATGACCGAGAAGCTGTACGAATTAATGGCCATCATTGAGCCGGAAATGACCATGCATTTTAACCGCTGGTCTGAAGAGGAGGGCAACCGCACCATCGGTGACGTGCCCACCTCCCCCGAGGCTGGCCTGCGCTACTGGAAAAACCGCATCAACAACTACACCACCAACGTGCTCAAAAAGCGCCCTAACCTACTCTACGGCTTCGTGCAGGAGGAGTTTAAGCTCACCGATGCGCAGATGCTCCACTATTTTGGTGAAAAGCCCGAAATGCCCGCTGATGCTATTTGACGATATGATATAAATTCATGTATAATAAAATCCAACGCAGATGATGAGGAGGCTCCCCTATGCAGACCATGGCTCTTCTTGAAACCCTCAGCGCTCAGAATATCTTAAAGCAGGATAGCGGCCTATCCGCCTATTTTGCCCAGCAGCTGCAAAACCTGACCCCCATGAAGATGGTCGTGGCCCTGGCCGCCGGCCTGCTGGTAGGTCTGATCATCGCTTTTGTTTACAAAAAGACCTATCGGGGCGTGTTGTATAGCCCCTCCTTCTCCTTAACGCTGGTGATGCTGACCCTGATCACTACCCCTGTGGTTATGTGCATCAAGTCTGACATCGCGCTGTCCATGGGTATGGTGGGCGCCCTGTCCATCGTGCGTTTCCGTACTGCTATTAAGGATCCTATGGATACGGCCTATATGTTCTGGGCGCTGACCATGGGCATCCTGCTGGGCGCTGAATTGTATCTCATCGCCCTGGTGGTGGTGCTGGGCATTGCAGTGATCCTGTTCCTGCTCACCTTCATCAAGTTCACCAATCCCAACGCCTATCTGCTGGTGGTGCACTATGACGAGGATGCCGAGTATGACATCGTAGACGAGCTTAAGCACTCCACCAAGCAGCACAAGCTCCGCTCCAAGACCATCACCCGCGCCGGCGGTGAAATGACCTTTGAGGTGCGCCTGTCCGACCGCCACGAAATCGTAAGCCGTATGCTGGACATCGAGGGCGTGCACGACGCCACCCTGGTGGCCTGCCAGACCGAAGCGGGCGCTTGACGCTTCGTTGCGCTTCGCTTTCGAACAAAGACCTGCGGTCTTGGTTCGAGGATGCGATTTGAAAACGAAGGGGTTCCCCCCCTTCATCAACATCGCTATTAAAGTTCTTTGAAGGGTGAGCACGAGAGGGAAGGCTTTCTTTCAAGAAAGTTTCCCTCTCGCCAACGCCACTCGTATCTACCCACAGGAGGTGCCCTATGGCCGCTGCGATGCCCTTAAGGCACGAACTCAAGTATTACATCAACGAGATGCAGTACACCATCCTGTCCAACATACTGGATCAGGTATTGGACCGGGATCCCAATGGGGACGAGTACAACGAGTACCATATTCGCTCACTGTATTTCGACACCATTTATAACGACGCCCTGTATGACAAGATCAGCGGCACCCAGAACCGGGATAAGTACCGTATCCGCATTTATAACATGACGGATAAACTCATCCGCATGGAATGTAAAACCAAGGTGGGCAACCTGATCTCCAAGCGCTCCATGGCCATCCCGAGGCTTTTGTGCGAGCAGCTTATTGCCGGGGACCCCACCGGGCTGGAAACCACCCGCTCCGGCCTTTTGCAGGATGCATACCGCGAGATGAAAACCAATCTGCTGCGCCCGGTGATCATTGTGGACTATGTGCGGGAAGCCTATCTGCACCCGGCAGAGGAGGTACGCATCACCTTTGATAAGCAGTTGCGCTCAGGCCTGGGCAAGTTTGACTTGTTCGACCCCACGCTGCCCACGGTGCCGCCCCTGGATAACGGCGAAATCATTCTAGAGGTCAAGTACAACCAGGTAATGCCCCCCTTTATTCGAGATCTGCTTACCTGCTACTGCCAGAACCCCATTCGCAGCGCCATCTCCAAATACACCATCTGCCGCCGCTTTGAAGATTTGGAAGCGTAACAGGGGTTATAATACAAGAGAGGGTATTTCTTTTATCCAAAAACCTTCGCAATAGGCCCCGGCGGCACTACTGTGCCTCCGGGGCCTTTCTCGTACCGCTTCCGCCTCGCTTCATCCCGCCTTGCAGGCGCTTCGGCTCCGCGTCTCTTGCGCTCTCTCCCAAAGAAAAGCAAGTTCTTTCCGCAGAGCGGCAGCACTATACCAATTGTCATTAAACAATGACGTCCTTTGAAGAAGGAACGCAAGGGAGGAACTTTCTTTCAAGAAAGTTCCTCCCTTGCAAAAGTTATTCCCCAATACTGATCCGCCGGGCTTCCTTGGGCTTCTGGGGCTGGGCCTTGGGCAGGTTCACCATGAGCATACCGTTTTCAAAGCGGGCGGTGATGCAGTCCTGATCAATTCCCTCCAGGTTGAAGCGGCGCTCCATATGGCCGGTTCGGCGCTCGCTGTAAAGGTAATTGGCCTTCTCCTCCTTCTTTTCAGTGTTCATGTCAGCGGCGATGGTCAAAACATCCTGATCCAGGGTGAGAGAAACGTTCTCCTGCTTCACGCCTGGCAGCTCAGCCTCCAAGGCGTAGGCGTTGTCCGTTTCCTTCACATCCACCCTAAAGCCCGCATTGCCCATCCAGTCGCTCACGTCAAAGAAGGAGCGGAAGAAGCGATCGTCAAACAGGCTGTTCTCCATCATGTGACCAAGATCCCGGCGGCGGTTGAAAGGTACCAATGTATACATAACTGTTTCCTCCTTAAAATCGTTTGGGAACAAGTTCGGCGTCTATTGTTTTCCCGAACCTTGGCTAAAGTATACGATATTGGTCAAAGAAGGTCAAAGTCAATAAACATCAGATAGAAGCCCTCCTCTGCAAATAACCTTTCTTTTCTCTGCGATGATTGCTTTTTCTAACGTTTTCTTTTTCTTTCACAATCTCAAAGTTCCTGAAAAAAACAGCGTCACCCATCTTGCGTCCCTTCCCAGAAATGGGTACAATAGGAATATGCTTACCATCATGCGCACTCAGCTCATTCCCGGCGTATCCCAAGCCCTGGGCGTTCTGGCCAAGGGAAAGGTCTGCCACGTGCTGGCAGCCGTCTCCGGCGGGGCGGATTCCATGGCGCTATTGTATGCCTTGAAGGAGCTGCGATCCTGTGATGGTTTTTTGCTGTCCTGCGTTCATGTGGAGCATGGGCTGCGGGGCAATGCCTCCTTGGCAGATGCAGCCTTTGTGGAGCAAGCCTGCCAGGCGTGGGATATTCCCTTTCACCTGATCAGGGCCCAGGGATTAACTCCCCATATGCCAGGGCTGGAGGCTGCCGCCCGTGCTGCCCGCTACAATGGCTTTCGCAAGGTTTATGAGGCTATCGGTGCGGATGCGCTGCTGCTGGCCCACCATGAGGGAGATCAGGCAGAAACCCTGCTCATGCACCTGATCCGCGGCGCTGGGCTTAAAGGTCTCACCGGCATGGCGGCGGACTCCACCCGGATGGGGATGCGCATCCTCAGGCCTTTTCTTGCTTTCCCGCCGGAGCTTTTGCGTCAGGCCCTTCAAGAGCTTTGTCAGCCCTGGCGGGAGGATGCCTCCAACCAGGCGCCGGATAACTGGCGCAATCTGCTCCGGCTTGAAATCATTCCCCAAATGGAGGCTCTGGCTCCCGGCTGTCAGGAGCGGATGGCTCATACCGCCCAAAGCCTTCGGGAAACGGCCGACTTTCTGGATGCAGCTTGCCAGCCTTTGCTAACTCAGCCAGACCTTCTGCCCATTGCCGATTGGCAAACTGCGCACCCGGCGGTGCAGAAGCAATCCCTGCGCCTATGGGCTGGAGTTTCCCTTTCCTATGAGCAAACCCTGGCCCTGTGCCGCCTGATGACCGCCCCCGCCGGCAGCACCGAAAACCTGCCCGGCGGTCTGCGGGCCTACCGGGGCTATCGCTACCTTCACCGCCTGCCTGCCCCTGAGCGAGATTACCTCTCCCTCATCAGCCACAAATCCTGGCAAGGTCCCGGCGGCGATGGCAAAGGCGCTCAGGCCATTCCCTTGGGGCTGGCTGAAAAAGCCCGATGGCGCACCCGCCTCCCTGGCGACAGGATCACCCCTTTTGGCAGCAACGGCTCCCAATCCCTACAGGACTTTCTTACCAACCGCAAGGTGGATCAACCCTTCAGGGATAAGATACCCCTGCTGGCCCTGAAAAGTGAGATCCTTTGGGCTCCCGGCGTAGGCGCTTCACAAAAATGCCGCCTTACGCCTGGAGAAAGCGCCGTTTTTTACACGCTGAGAAGTCCCCTGCCCTGGCAGTTGACTAAATAAAGTAATAAAGGAGCACCCCCGATGAATACAGATGCGAAGATCTATCAGGACCTGGCCTCCATCCTCGTAACCCGTGAACAGATCCAGGCGGCCGTAAAGACCTTGGGCGAAAAGATCACCCAGGACTATGCCGGCAAGGAACCCATGCTGGTGGGCATCCTCAAGGGCTGTATGCTGTTCTTCTCCGACCTGGTTCGCGAGATCGATCTGCCCCTGACTACTGAGTTTATGGCTATTTCCAGCTATGGCAGCGCCACCAAGTCCTCCGGCGAGGTACGCATCTTGAAGGACCTGGATAAGGCCATCACCGGCCGCGATGTACTGATCGTTGAGGATATTGTAGACTCCGGCCTGACCCTCTCCTATCTGAAAAAGACCCTGGAGGGCCGCGGCGCTGCCTCTATCAAGATCGCTACCCTGCTGGATAAGCCTGCCCGCCGCAAGGTTGATTTGAAAACCGACTACTATTGTTTCACCATTCCCGATGAGTTTGTGGTGGGCTATGGCCTGGACTATGATGAAAAGTACCGCAATCTGCCTGATATTGGCGTGCTCCATCCCAGAATTTACACGAAATAAACGCTTCACCCTTGTTAATCTCAAAGGGTATGTGTTATAATTAAGGTTCAGTATATGTATTAAGGAGGCTCCTGTTTTGAAGAAGTCGTCCCGTGGCTTTATGAGCTATGTGGTGCTCTTGGCTGCTTTCCTGGTCATCGCCATTTTTATGAATGGCTTTGGTGGTCAGGAAGACAAGCGCATTGAGTATCCCGAGCTTCTGGAGCTGATTGAAAAGGATCAGGTGGCCAAGGTGGCCATCCGCTCAAACACCCTGGTAGGCCTTGTGCGCAACTCCCAGGTGGCTCAGAGCGATTTCCCTGAAAGGAAATACGATTTTGAAACCACCATCGGCTCGGACTTTATTGACACCGTTCGGCAGATGACCGCCCAGAAAAAAGGCGTCAATGTGGAGGAAATCAGCGTCAACGACCTGCCCTTTACCGTGGAGTACCGGGCTGCGGTAGTCACCCCCTGGTACATTGATTTCCTTCCCTTTTTGCTGATCACCGTTCTATTCATGGTGTTCTGGTTCGTAATCATGCGCCAGCAGGGCGGCGGCAACAGCAAGGTCATGTCCTTTGGCAAGAGCCGCGCTCGCATGGTGGATGCTTCCAAGAACAAGATCACCTTCAAGGATGTGGCCGGCGCGGACGAAGAGAAGGAAGAGCTCCAGGAAATGGTGGACTTCCTGCGCAACCCCAAGGCCTATATCGACCTGGGCGCCCGCATCCCCAAGGGCGTTTTGCTGGTGGGCCCTCCCGGCACCGGTAAGACCTTGCTGGCCAAGGCTGTAGCCGGCGAGGCCAACGTGCCCTTCTTTACCATCTCCGGCTCTGACTTTGTGGAAATGTTCGTGGGCGTAGGCGCCAGCCGTGTCCGCGACCTGTTTGATCAGGCCAAGAAGGCCGCTCCCTCCATCGTTTTCATTGACGAAATCGACGCTGTGGGCCGTCACCGCGGCGCGGGCCTGGGCGGCGGAC
>JAFUPO010000104.1 GCA_017481185.1 Clostridia bacterium
GATAGACTACTTGTAAAGCCCGTTAAATCTGCCGTTAATCTAATGCCAGAAGCAGCTTGTGAATTGCCTTACGAAGGAGCAAAAGAGATGCTATTGGTTGATGACGTTGATAACAAGGATTTCTTAACCAGACTGTTTAATTCTATGTATGAAGAACTTCCGACGCCTAAGAAAAAGAAATAGTAAAATTGCAGTTTATCGAAACGTTAAATCTCAAACTTTCCAGCAATTCATGAGGCTTTTATTATGTGAGGGCGCCATGATACGCACCGTACCGTGCATTGCATTTAGGCGATTACATAAGCAAACGAGCATCCGGCATTATCACCGGATGCTCGTCTTTTCTCGCTGAGGAATCAATTCATCCTTAAGAACTCTCATACCAGAGCTGCTTATTTTTGCCACTTGAACAGCACGACCCCGGCAATCATCAAGGCTGCGCCGCCAAACTGCTTCCAGGTAAAGGGTACGCGTTCTGCCCCTAGCCAGCCAAAGGCGTCGATGAAGGCCGCTACCAGGAGCTGTGAAATCAGAATGATGGAGATAGCCACCGTGGGGCTGAGGGTGCCGATGCCCAACATCACCGTCAGCGTAATCACCAAACCTAGAACACCGCCCAGCCAATAAACCCAATTCACCTGGGGCAGGGCTCGCAGATCTCCCTTGCCAGCGATCCACATGATAACAAGTGATAAGAGAAAGGCCGTGCCCTGCACAAACATATTGGATTCGTGCAGGCCGATTTTTTCAGACAGTCGGGTGTTCATCACCCCTTGAACGCTCATGGCTGCTCCGGCCAGGATACTAAACAGGATACCCATTATACCAAACCCCCTTCAGGCAGAGTATCGCCTGAAGGGGAGTGGTTTATTCTTCCAGCTTTTCCACGATGCCGTAAATGGCCTGCATCTTGCGATCCAGGTGGGCAATGTCCTCTGCGGCCTGAGCCAGTGCCTGGGCCAGCTCGCCTGGGATCTGCTGGTTCTTTTTGTAGTGGATGTGATGCTCCAGGCTGGCCCAGAAGTCCATAGCGATGGTGCGAATTTGCACCTCTACCGGCACAAAATATTTGCCTTCAGATAGAAACACAGGCACGCTGATGATCAGGTGAAGGCTGCGGTAGCCGTTAGGCTTAGGATCTTTGATGTAGTCCCGTTCGTGGAGCACCGTTAGATCATCTTGGTTGCGCAAAAGGTCAGCGATGGTATAAATATCCTCCAGATAGGAGCAGATGACCCGCACACCGGCGATGTCTGACAGATGTTCCACTGCATTTGTTACCGAAGGCGTGAGGCCTTTGCGCTCCAGCTTCTGTACAATGCTGGGGATGGCCTTTATTCGGCTTTGCATATGATGGATGGGGTTGCGCTGGTGGCGCATCTGAAACTCATCATCCAGTATCTCCAATTTGGTTTGCATTTCACGGATGGCAGATTTATAACGGATCTGCATCGAAAAGAATTGTTCAAAAAAAGCTTGCGCCTTTTGGGGATCAATGGGGGAACGAGGCGATTCTAACATAGCATAGAAGCCTCCTTTCAAAAGGTGTTATGCGGATTTCAGGGGCAATTCCACCGTAAATAGGCTGCCCTTTTCAGGCTGGCTTTGAACCGAAATCACTCCCTTCGACAGCTCCACAATGCGCTGGCACAGGGCGAGGCCTAAGCCGTTGCCTTCTTCTTTATGTGAGGAATCTCCTTGATAGAAGCGGTCAAAAATGCGCTTTTGAACCTCAGGAACCATGCCGGGGCCCTGGTCGGCAATATCTACCCGGATTTTTTCACCTACGGTAAGCCGCAGGGTGATCTCGCCGCCGGGGGGAGAAAATTTGATGGCGTTTCCTAACAGATTGATCCATACCTGCTGCATCAGGGCTTCGTCGCCGGTGTAGGTTACAGAAGGCATATCCTCCAATTCCCAAAGGATAGCCTTGGGTTCCCATTCGGGCTGGAGCAGAAGCACCGTTTGGCGCAGCTGCTCATCCAGAGCGTAGGGGGCGGGGTTATCGAGCCGATGCTGGTTTTCTAGCTTGCTTAGCTTCAAAAGGTTTTGGCTCAGCCGCGAAAGGCGGCGGCTTTCCTTAACGATAATGCCAGTATATTCCTGGCGGGAGGCCTCGTCTAGGTCAGGGCTTTGCAAAAGGGTGGCAAAGCCTTGGATGGAGGCAATAGGGGTTTTGAACTCATGGGAAACGTTGGAGATAAAATCCTTTTGCAGGTATTCGATGCTTTGCAATTCAGCGGTCATGTAGTTGAAGTTTTCCATCAGCTGCCCCACCTCATCCTGCTGTTCAACGGGCAAGCGCACAGTAAAATCGCCTTTGGCCACTTTTTGAATCGCCTGTGAAAGCTGGGTCACTGGGCGAATCAACCGGCCAGTTAAGGAGAAGATGAGCACGGTCAGGAATAAAAGCGTCAGCGCTAAGGTCAAAAATACTCGAAAGATAGCCGTCTGAAATAGATTGACGCTTTGATTCACCGAAATCATATAGTAATGATTTCCTGCCATGAACAGAGTTACCGGATGCCGGGCAAAGGTGTAGAGCACCATCACCTTATGCTCATTAAGCTGCATCAATTGGTAAGGCGTTAAAGTGTAGGGGGTCAAATCGCTGAGCACGGAAACGGTGAGGCTGGAGGTGGTGGCCAGCTTGGCCAATTCCTCGGGAGAAAGCTCCGTTTGCTGGGCCAGCGATTGAACATAGCGGGCGGCATCCAATTGGTCCAGCTGAGATTCCTGCACAATGGTTTGGCTGGAAAGCACCGTTGAAAAAATAAAGGAGAGAAAAATAGCCATCAGCCCGATAAAGCACAGGCCTACAATGGTCTGATGTTTAAAGGTATACCGGTAGCCGTGCCGCTCGCTCATACCAGTTTTTCCGCCTTATAACCCAGCCCCCGCACGGTGAGGATGCGAAACTCCGGAAAGGGTTCGCACTTTTCCCGC
This sequence comes from Clostridia bacterium, assembly GCA_017481185.1. The sequence continues at coordinate 2,947 of JAFUPO010000104.1, forward strand.
AGGCGCTTGATGTGCACATCCACAGTGCGCTCGTCGCTTTCTGCATCCATACCCCAAATCTCATCCATCAGCTGGCGGCGAGTAAAGATCTGCTGGGGATAGCTTAAGAGCTTGAAGAGCAGATAGAACTCCTTTTTTGTTAATTGAAGGGTTAACCCGGGCCGGGTGACGGTGAGCGCATCATAATCCAGCACCACCTCACCGATCACAATCCGCCGGTCTGTGTTGATCCGTGCCCGCCGCAGAAGGGCGGTGACGCGCATGGCCAGCTCATCCAGATCAATGGGCTTGACCATGTAATCATCCGTGCCCACCAGATACCCACGGCGCTTATCCTCAATGGTTTCCTTGGCGGTGACCATGAGAATGGGCAGCTGAGGAAAGGCCTCCCGCAGCTCCTGAGTCAATTGGTAGCCGTCCATCCGCGGCATCATAATATCGCAGATCACCAGATCAGGCATGGCGGTTTCCATCACATCCAGCGCCTCCTCGCCATCGCCGGCGGTGAGCACGTTGTAGCCGTTCATGCGCAAAAAAGCGGTCATCATTTTTTGCAGGTGCAGATCATCCTCCACGACCATGATGGTAAACATGGGCGTTCCTCCTTTATGTACCTCCATTATACCCCTTTGGAAAAAAGGAAGCAAGCTAACAGCTTTAGTATAAAATAGAGTTGTGAACTGGTTATGAAAAGAAGAAGCTTGATTAATTCAAGCTTCTTCTCAGCCTGTAGAAAAACCCAGTTTTCGCGGAAGCGAGAACTGGGTTTTTCGTAAAGAAAGAAACAAAAAAGCGAGAGAAGAGAGAAAGGGAGACGGAATCTGCCCAACCACCTTGCAAGTTTTTTGAGATTCATGGCAGC
>JAFUPO010000105.1 GCA_017481185.1 Clostridia bacterium
GCCTGGGCAGGGTCTACAAAGCCGGTCTGTTTTCCGCTGTTTCCCCAATAGGCCACATGGTGGTTGCCTTGGGCAGTGGTTCCCAGCCAAAGGAGAAAGGTACCCTGGGGCAAGAAGTAACCGTTGACAGTCATATCCTCCAAAACGGTCAGGTTGAAAAAGGCGTCGGGCATAGAATTGGGGTTGGGCACAGGGGTCACCCGGTTCGCCTCCATCCATCCGGTGAGGGTACCGATGGAAACCAGCGCCCACGCCCCATCCAGGTTGAGCCGCTCCACCGGCGTATAGGCATGGTATTCCCCCAGCACCTGGCCGCCCACTTCGTTATACAGGGGTACCGTATCAAAAAGCCCCCGAGGGGTCAGCACACAGGTAACGGTTTCATCCCCCAGGGCATACGCGCCGGTGAGAAGGATGAGGGTTAAGAGCAGTGCGAACAGCCTTTTCATTCAAAACACCTTCCTTTACCAATAAGACACCGGAGCATAGGAAATTGCTGCAAGAGGCCAGCAGCTTTTTCATCTTTGGCTATTCTGCAAAGCATTAAGCCCTGCTGCCGCAGGTTTGATTCCGCGACAGCAGGGCCTTTATATTCAGCTTATCCTAAAGATTAGTATTCCTCGCCGCCCAACACCAGGTCCACAAAACCGGTTTCTTTGAGCCAATCCAGCAGGTTCAGGGAGAAGCTGGCAGGCAGGGAGAGAATCAGGGGTGCGCCCACCTTCACGGCCGGGCCCTTAATGCGGGAAACAAAGTCCGCCAGGGTGATTTCATGGAGGGTGAACACGTTAGTCGCGCCCTGCTCCAGATCCTGATTGGTAAAGGTCAATAGGCCTTCCTTGGTCTCAACAGGGGTAAAGGCGCCGGCCAGGGAGATCTTAGGCTCGCCGGAATCCACATCCATGAGGCTCACCTGGGCGTTTACGGTGCCATCGGCAGCGGTGTCCCAAGCGCCGTTCAGGCTCACGGTCATGGGGTCGCCCAGCAGGTAGCCGCCCATTTCAATGGTCAGATCAGCCTGGGAGGCTGCCTGGCCGTCAGGCAGGCCGTTGCCCACCGCCGCCAGGGTAAAGACCACGCTCTCCTCCTCTTCCTCTTGGAGAGTGATGTCCAGGTTGGCCGTCAGCTGGCCATTCTCTGCCCAGGTGGAAGCGGCTTTAAACAGGTAGCCCTCCCGGGTCAGGGTCAGATCCCAATTAAAGTGGCCGTTCTCAGTGCGGGTGATGGCAAAAATCTTTTCGCCGCCCAGGGTCCAGGTCTCGGTGCCATCCGCCGTGGTGATGACAAGGCCCTCCTCACCGGCCATTTCAGCCACCCAGTCAGGCAGGGTCATCATCATTTCAGAAAGGATGTAGTCGCTGCCCAGATCCATCAAAAGGGCGATGACCCAGTAGCGGAACTCGCGGCTCTCCTCAGAATAGATGGCGATTTGCTCAGCCAGGGCCACCAATTCTTCGGTAGAAATGGTACGGTCCCCCTCGCCGCCCAGCACAGGCTCGCACATTTCAATAATGGGATCCCAAGCGCTGGTGTGGGCATAGCGGCTGGTCAAAAGGGCCAGGTACTGGGTGTTCAGGCCCATGAAGTTGTAGGGCTTCATGGCAAACTCCAAATACACCTGCATCATCAGGGCAATGCGCTCGTCCCCAAGCAGGTTGGAGGTAATGGAGATCCACTGGCTGTTGGACTGGGCATGAGCGTTTACGTAGGACTTATCCTTGACCATAAGGTCAACGTTCATGTCGAACTTCCAGTCATCATTAAAGGTAATATCGCCCTTGAAGGTCATGGCCTCCAGGCCTGCCGCCAGGCCCTCGGCCAGGGTTTTGTGCTCTTGGGATACATACTGGGGGTCAATATCCGCCGTAACGGTAAAGGTCAGGGTTTGATCCGCCTGGGCCAGCAGGGGGCAAAGCACCAGCAGGCAGGCCAGCAGAAGGGAGAGTGCCTTTTTCATCATGGAACGGTTCTCCTTATGTGTAGAATAAATCTGCAATATTATAGCATAACCCGCCCCTAAAGGAAAGGGCGAAGGAACAAAGGTTATAAGTGTAAAAATTTTGCCCTTGAACAAACAGGGTCCGCCCGGGCAGCCTTTTGGTTAAACGCTTTGCCTATCAAAAAACCGCCGTCAGCCTCTGACAGCGGTTTTATTCGGTTTCTTCATCAGGTATATATTCCATGATCTCCTCAACCCGGCAGCAAAGGATTTTGCAAAAGCCCTCAATGGTGTGGGTGCTGACGCTTTCGTTTCGTTTAAGGCGGGTGATCTGCGCCGGGCTGACCTTGTAATGGTGAATCAGCGCATACTGGGTTACGCCCTTTTTGCGCATGGTTTCCCATAGCCGTTTATAAGAGATCATTGGCCGCCCGCTCCCCTCCCTGAGCTTGTTATTGACACAATAACCGAAAACGGTGTATAATGATATTAACCAAAATCGGTTATTAATTATGAGAAAGAGATGTTGCGATCATGGGCCGAAGAATGTGGAGGATTCTTGCTTTTGCAATCATACTGTGCGGGTTAATGCTCTCAAGCGCTTATGCTGCCCCAATGAGCGAGCTTATAATGGTCGATGGGCCGGAAGCTGGTTATTCTTTTGATTCCAGCGGAAAGCGGCTCTTTATCAGCAAACCTGGTACATATACGATTGCCAACATAGATCCTGATACGGCTGTAAATGGGTTCATCGATATTGGAATTAGCGGTTCTGACAAGGACATTACCCTTGTGCTCAGCGGCGTTCATCTTCAATCTCAAACGTATGGCTCTATTCGTTGCTATTATAAATGTAATCTTACCATTCAACTAGCAGATGGCACAACAAACACACTTTATGCAAAGAAAGATTATGGCATAGCCGTCTACAACAGCTCCTCCTTAACAATAAAGGGCAATGGCGCCCTTTATGTTAAAGGCGGCGTAGAGGCAAAAAGCTATTCAAATTATTATTACGCAGGAATTGGCCCCGGAAATGTGACCATTGAAAGCGGAAAGATATATGCAACCGGCGCAAAGCACGCGCCGGGAATTGGCGCAAGAAATTATACCGAAACCTATACCTTTGACGGGTCATTGGAGTGCTACAGCGATACAACGTCAAACATTACAATCAATGGCGGCTATGTGGAAGCCGCTGGCGGCGAATATGCAGCCGGCATTGGCGGCGGTTATGCCGGCCAAGCTAAAAATATTACGATCAACGGAGGTACAGTAATTGCCAAAGGCGGTAGAAATGCCGCGGGTATCGGCGGTGGTTACAGAGGTGGAGCGCAAAATATTACCATTAACGGCGGCACTGTAACGGCTACCAGTTCTTCACCAACAGGAAATTCTTTATCTGCCGCCATCGGCGGTGGCTATCTTGGCAAAGTGCAGGATATTACCCTTTCCGGCGGCGAAATCATTGCCAGAACGGGCGAAGGATACAGTGCAATCGGCTATTATGACGGTACCGCCGCTGAGAATGTGAATGTTACATTGGCCCCCTTGCAGGAAAAGCGCCTCCTGGTAAAAACCGGAACTGCAAAGAACAACATTACCAAAGAAACCAGCTATTCTCAGGAAACGAGCATTAATAACATGGGTCTCCTGAATTATGTGCATATCACGACTGGCTGCATTCAACATACCGGTGGAAAGGCCACCTGTAAAACCGAAGCCATTTGCACTGCCTGTGAAAAGCCCTACGGCGACAAGGACTTTAATAATCACGACGGCGACACAGAAATTCGCAATGCTGTTGATGCTACATATGAAGCAACCGGCTATACCGGTGATGCCTACTGTTTGGGCTGCGGCAACCTGATTCAAAACGGAACGACCATTCCGAAACTACCAACGCCTCCAGAAACTGGCGATAATTTCAGCCTGTATCTGTGGATGGGGATGCTGATTCTTTCGACCTCTGTTATGGTTGCCCTGAAAAGCAACGCATTAAACCGTAACAAATAATTTCAAGTTCCCTGTGATGAAACACAGGGACCTTTCATATCGGCAAAATGTGTGCGCCGATTAAAACGGGTAGTTATGGAATCCGCCCCTATGGGATGAATCCCTACGGGATGAATCCCTGCGGAGCATCTCCCTTTACGCAAAGGAGGCTTTTCTAATCGCTTTTCTTTGGGAGAGCGCGAGAACCCTTTCTTTTCTTGTGAAAAGAAAGGGTTCTCGCATATCTTTCAATTACTCTTCCCACGTCATATGCGCCCAGTCCTTCACCTGATCCCAGGGCACGTTGAAGCCTGCGCCTTTCTGACAGAAAACGGAGTCGGGGGAGTCCTCGGCCAGGGGATTGTATTGGGCGGCGTCGATGACTGGCTGAGGGTCGGGGCAGGGGGCGTAGTGAGCCATCCAAACCCTGAGAGCGCCTCGGCCATGGGTGAGGCGGAGAAAATCCTCCTGCCAGGGGGCGAAGCGAGAATAAAAGGCAGTGCCCGTGAGGGTCACGGTATCCTCGTCATATTCCGGGGGCTGGGTCTCCGCCTGCATACGGGTGAGGGCAGAGGCCAAAGGGCCATACTGGTCGGCGGGGGCGCGCAGCGAAAAGCCGCACACCGGCTCCAGAAGAACGCTTTGTCCGTGCATCAGGGCATTGCGGATACCCCGGTACACCGCCTGGCGGAAGTCGCCCCCCTCGGTGTGCTTAAGGTGCGCCCGGCCCGTGAGCAATTCCACCTCCACATCGGTGAGGGGCGCGCCAATAAGCACGCCCTTGTGCTGTTTTTCAAACACATGGCTGCAAATAAGCTTTTGCCAGCGCAGCTCCAACGTGTCCACATGACACAGGGAGCGGAAGGTGATGCCGCTGCCCTGCTTGCCGGGCTTTAAGCGCAGGTGGGCCTCCGCATAATGCTTCAAAGGCTCGTAGTGGCCGATGCCGATGCAGGGGGCGGCCACCGTTTCTTTATACAGCACCTGGGTGGGGCCGAAGTCCGCTGGATAGCCCCAACGCTCCTGCAAAAGCTGCTTCAAAATTTCTAATTGAATTTTGCCCATGACCCTAACGGAAATGCTGCCCCGCTGCTCCCGCACGGCCAGGGCGGGCTCTTCCTCCTCCAGGATGCGCAGGGCCTGCATCATCTTAAAGGGCGGGATGGCCTTTTCATCCCAGATCACCTGGGATTCCATCATAGGCTCCATTTGAAAGGCCGTTCGCTCTTCAAGGTTCACCCCGTCCCCAGGCTTTAAGCCCTCCAGGCCGGGCACAGCCACCAAATCGCCCGCAAAGGCCTTGTCAACAGGCTTGAACCTTTCGCCGTGATAAAGGCGCAGTTCATTCACCTTTCCCTGGGGCAGCTCCTCCTTGACGGAGAGGGCGCCGGAGAGCAGCTTCATAAACACCACCCGCTGGCCCTGCTGGTCGTGGCGCACCTGATATACCCGGGCGGTAAGGGGCGCGGCTTCATCATGATGGGTGGGGGTCATGCTGCCCAAAAGCCCCATAAATTCCTGAACGCCCGTGCCCTCCAGGGCGGAGCCTGCCATCACCGGAAATGCCTGCCGATGGCCCACCAGCCGGGTCAGGGCAGCCATCCATTGGGCCTGGTTATAGCCGGAATCAAACAGGGTCTCCAACAGCTGCTCATCCCGCTGGGCGATCTCCTCAACCAGGGTTTCATCCATCTCCCCGGTCATTTGAAGGGTACGCAGATCCAACGCGTCCTCGGATAATTCTTTTTTGATCTGTCCAAGGACCCTTTGGGGGTCTGCGCCGGTGCGATCCGCCTTGTTGAGAAAAAAGAACACCGGCACATGGTGCTCCTTCAAAAGCTGCCACACGGTTTGGGTATGGCTCTGAACCCCCTCGGCGCAGCTGATGACCAATACCGCATAGTCCATCACCGCCACGGCCCGCTCCATTTCAGAGGCAAAGTCCACATGGCCCGGGGTATCCAGCCAATAATAGGTATCTCCCTGCCACTGGAAGGAGGCCTGGCCGGAAAAGATGGTGATGCCCCGCTGGCGCTCCATGGGGTGGGCGTCCAGAAAGGCGCTCTGATGATCCACCCGCCCCAATTGGCGAATGGCGCTGGTCAGATACAATACCCGCTCTGAAAAGGTGGTTTTGCCTGCATCCACATGGGCCAGGATGCCGATGGTTTTGCGCATAGGGCCTCTCCTTTCGTTTGTATCAGTATAATATAAACCCGGCAAAAGCTCAACTGCATTGAATTTCTCTCGACCCTGTGCTACAATCGTTTTTGTTATAAATTGGAGGTGATTTCATGCGCGCAAAAGCGCTGAAAGCGGCCTTTCCCCACACGATCCCCATTATGACGGGGTTCTTATTCTTAGGCATGACCTATGGGGTCACCATGCAGGTGAAGGGCTTCCCTTTTTATTATCCGATGCTGACCAGTATGATGATCTTTGCAGGCTCCATGGAGTTTGTGACCAGCAACCTGCTTCTGGGGGTGTTTGATCCCCTCCAGGCCTTTCTCATGACGCTGATGGTCAACGCCCGGCACCTGTTTTATGGCCTGGCGCTGTTGGATCGGTTCCCGGGCAAGGGGCTGAAAAGGGCGTATATGATCTTCGGCCTGTGCGACGAAACCTTTTCCATCGCCTGCGCGGTGGAGCCGCCCCGGGGGGTGGACAAGGGCTGGTTTCAGTTTTTTGTGACCCTTCTTAATCAGAGCTACTGGATCGCCGGGGCCACCCTGGGCGGGCTGGCCGGGATGCTGCTCAAGTTCAACACCCAGGGGCTGGACTTTGCCATGACCGCTATGGTTGTGGTGATTTTCATTGAGCAGTGGAAGAAGGATAAGCATCACGCCCCGGCCCTGTCAGGCCTTGTGATCAGCATCCTTTGCCTCATCCTCTGGGGGCCTGATGGCTTCGTTATCCCCGCCATGGGGGGCATTATCCTGGCTCTGAGCCTTCTGCGCAGGCCTTTGGAAGGAGGGGCAGCATGACCTTTCAGGAGCATTTGATCACGATCCTCGTCATTGCCCTGGGAACTCAATTGACCCGGTGGCTGCCCTTTCTGTTTTTCCCCCCGGGAAGGCAGACCCCTCCCTTCATTCAATACCTGGGCCGGGTGCTGCCCGGCGCGGTGTTCAGCCTCTTGGTTGTGTACTGCCTCAAAAACGTAACGCCCCTTGCAGGCAGCCATGGCCTGCCGGAGCTTATCGCCATCGCCGTTACCGCAGGGCTCCATTTGTGGAAGGGGCAAATGCTGCTTTCCATTGCCGCAGGCACGGTGTGCTATATGCTGCTCGTTCAAAATGTTTTCATTTAAAGGAGGGAACCTAATGCCCCATACCAAGTACATTGAAACCGCCCTCAAATTGGGCGCTGCCGACGCGGCGCCCTTTACCATCGACGATATTTGCTTTGACACCCGCACCCTGCTCAAGTGTATGTACGGCTGCACCGACTGGGGCTGCAACCATACCTGCCCCTCCCGGCCCGGGAACCCCTCCATCCCCGAAATGCAGGCCATGTTCCAGCGCTACAAGTGGGGCGTGATCATTCACACCCACGACAAAAAGCTTTCTCAGCAGATCAGCTTCCACCTGGAATCCCAGGCCTTTCAGGATGGCTACTACTTCGCCATGAGCCTTTCCGACTGCGGCCTATGCGAAACCTGCGCCGCCGTGAAGGATCAGCCCTGCCGCTTCAAGCGCCAGGCCCGCCCGGCCTTCCACTCCGTGGGTATTGACGTGTTCAAAACCGTGAAGCAATTGGGCCTGCCCATTTCCACCCTGTCACAGCCCGGTCAGGAACAGAACTGGTACAGCGCCGTGGTTGGGGAGTGACGGGGTCGTAAAATATGCGAGAGGGACCTTTCTTTTGAAAAGAAAGGTCCCTCTCGCGCTCTCCCTAAAGAAAACCATTATAAACGTTTTAAAAGGGCTGCCTTGCGGCGGTGATATTTTTCCTCAGTGATAAGGCCTGCCTCGTAATCCGCCTTCAAATGACCAAGCATGGCGCGCATATCCTCTGCCTCAGGCGGCAGGGCACCATACTGCCAGAAGATGAGCAGCGCCAGCCACCAGCAAAGGCTGCCGATATTTGTCACAGCTAACAACGCGCTTGCCAGATTACCATACAGAACCAGCCCGCCAAGATAGCTGATAAATCTGACAGCCTGATAGGCAGCTGCCGCCATAATAACCCACCGGCTGATTTTGCGCAGCTTATACCCCAGGAAGCCGTCCGCTGCCAGATAGAAATCCACCAGCAGAAAAAGGAGGATAACCAATAACCCATATGCGTATGCGCTGTAATGATACCCCAAAAGCACTATTTGCAAAAGTGTGAGCAATCCGCTGACCCCAAGCCCAATGGGCGGCAGCAGTTGGGTTCTGTTTCGGCCATAGCATACCAACAGGTGTATCAACAGCAGAATTGCAGGGGTATGGGCAATCAGACGGATGGCATAATTGATAGACGAACCCAATAGCTCGGTTTCCATAAAAACTTGCAGAATTCCCAAAGCCATATGAGCGACGACCAGCCCTCTTATAAGGGGCGCAGGATTCTCTTTGATTCGTCTGAGCATTCTTTTACCCTCACATCTGATCCAGCTTCTGCTGGTATTCTTCCTCGGTGATGAGGCCTTCCGCCAGCCACTGATCCATGGTGCGCAGGGTCTGCTCACGGTGCTGGTCCTGGGCGGCTGCACGGCGGCTGCTGCGGCGGCCCGGCGCAGCAGGCTGCTGGTTGGCCATGGGATCGGTGTTTTCGATCAGCTGGCCAAAGCCGTAGAGAAACAAACCGCTGACCCAGGAGACCAGAGGGCCGACAATGAGCATCACAACGCCCGGCACAGTACCGTTTCTGCCCGCTGCCAGCAAGCCGATACCGCCCAATACAAAGGCAAAGATGCAGAACCAGGTCATAAACTTGGCGACCCCTTTGATCTTTCCACCAACGTTTTCAAACATATCCGTATACCTCCCAATGTTTTGTTCATTCTAGCGCAGTTTTCTATTTTTTCAATGATTGAATCAACCCAACATTCTAATTCCAAATAATGAGGTTTTTTGAAAAAAGTTTCCCTCTCGCAAAATCTGCTACCCCTGTAACATCGCCGACACGATGGCGATGTCCTCCTGGCGGAGGATTTTGTAATTGGTGACGCTTCCCTCCACAAAATTGGGCTCAAAGCCCAGGTTATACATGAGCATGGCGCAGCAGCTTTCCTGGAGGGGGTGGCTGCGTTTTTCGGCGGCGTCGAACACCTGGCTGATAACCCCGAAGCGGTAGGCCTCGGGGCTTTGGGCCTCCACCACCGAATCCCGGTCCACATAGGAGGCCCGGCCCTCCTTGAAGGTGAACTGCAAAATATCCCGCATGGGCTGGCACAGGTTCACGGAGCCTTTTTCGTAGCAGACCTGTAGAAGCTTGGAGATCATGTTGCCGTTGATCATGGGGCGGGTGCTTTCCTGAAAGATGATAATATCGTCCTTGCCGTAATGGGGGCGCAAAGCGTCCAGCCCGCTTTTAACGGAGAGGATGCCGCTGGGGCCTCCGGGCAGGATGCCTTTTAATTTGGTGATGCGGTACTGCCGGGCATAGGCAGCCATGATCTGCTCCCAGCCCTTTAAGCAGACCACATAAATATCGTCAATGGCCGGGTGGTTTTCGTAGGCCTGGAGGCAGTAAACGATCACCGGCTTGCCCAGAATGTTAATGAACTGGTTGGGCACGTTCTGCTGATTGCGGCTGGATTTGCCCCCGGCCAGGATTACCGCCGCGGTGCGGCCAGCCCCTTCCGGCTTGGGCAGAGGTTCCTGGGGCATGGGCCCGGTGGCCGCGCCAAAGGCCAGGGCCTCAGGGGTGGTATCCAGCACCTGGGCGAAGCGCGCCAGCTTTTTGTGGGATACGTCATTTTCACCTGACTCGATCTTGGCGATGGTGGAGCGGGTCTTATAGCCCATCAGGTCTGCCAGCTCCTGCTGGGACAGGCCCAATTCGAACCGCCGCTTTTTGATATTCGCGCCTATAGACATATCAATCACCTCATAAAAGTGATTTTAAATCATCAAAGAGTGATTGTAAAGGGATTTTAAGCAAGTTTTATGCTGTCTGTGTTGATTTTTGATTGACATTCCCTTTAGAAACCACTACGATCAATGAGGATCAAACTTTCCTTAAGAAAGGACTTATGTCGAATGAAAGCGATTATTTTCAATTCAGGCCTGGGCCATCGCATGGGCGATGAGACCAAGACCCACCATAAATCCATGACCCTTTTGAAGGATGGAGAAACCATCTTCCACCGGCAGATCCGGCTTTTGAGCCAGGAGGGCGTGAAGGATTTTATCGTGACCACCGGCCCCTTTGCGGAGCAATTGCAGGCCGAGGCCGCCGATTTTCCGGGCTTGAACTTTGAGTTTGTGCCCAACGATATTTACGACAAAACCAACTATATCTACTCTATGTACCTGGCCCGGGAGGCCATCAACGACGATATGCTTTTCCTCCACGGGGATCTGGTGTTTAACCGCCAGCTGGTGCATGATGTGCTCCACAGCCCCGAAAAGAACTGCGCCACGGTGAACTTCAAAAAGGCCCTGCCTGAAAAGGATTTCAAGGGCCGGGTGCAGGAGGGCAAGGTGGTGGAGGTTTCCATCAAGATTTTCGATGCAGACTGCTTCGCCTTTCAGCCCTTCTACAAATTGGAGAAGGCTGCCGCCTCCGCCTGGGTGGGCAAGGTGGTGGAGTTCATCCACAAGGGCGAAACCAAATGCTACGCTGAAAACGCCCTCAACGAGATTTTCCCCGCCCTGAACATCCGGGCCTTCCCCTACGAAAACTACTACATCGACGAGATCGACAACATGGACGACTACCGCCGGGTCTCCCAGGAGATCCTTCCCTTTGACGCAAAGGAGGTTTGACCTTGACCCAGTACGGCTACGCTCCCTCTCAATACGCCAAATTCAAGGCATACGCCTGGAAGATGCTCTTGTCATTCGGCCTGACCTATATGTTTTTCTACAATGGCCGCCAGAACATCAACCTGGTTTTGACCCAAATGGCCCAGGGCCTGGGCTCCACCACTGCAGCCATGGGCGTGGTATCCTCCTCCCTGTTCTGGTGCTATGCCTTCGGCCAACTGGTCAACGGCCGCCTGGGCGCTTTCTTCGGCTACAAGCGGTACATGATGTTCGGCGTGGCTGCTTCGGCGGTTCTCAACGTGATCATCTCTTTTCAGCAGTCCATTCCGGTTATCGCCATCCTGTGGGGGCTTAACGGCTTTTGCCAGTCCATGGTGTGGTCCAACGGCGTGGGCGTGCTCAACAAGTGGTGGCCCAAGAAGGAGCGGGGCTTTGCCTCCGGCCTGGCCACCGCCTTCTCCGGCGTGGCCCAGGTGGTCACCTACCTGACAATCCTCCTGTTCATGGATTTGAACCCTGACTGGGGCTGGCGGGCAGCCTTCCGCTATCCCATGAGTCCCATGGTGCTGATGCTCGTCGCCTTCTATTTCCTCTTCAAGGAAAAGCCCGAGGACATCGGCCTCCCCGCCTTTGAGGAGGAGGATCGTGCCGCTGCCGCCCGGGATGCTGCCCTCAGTGCCGAAATGGAAAAGAAGGGCTTCCTCTACCCCTACAAGGTGCTTTTCTCAGAGCCCAAGGTGATTATTTTCTGCCTGATCTCCGCCATCGCAGGCGTGGGCCGCTATGGCCTGCTCACCTGGGTGCCCACCTACTTTACCGAATCCCTGGGCCTTTCCATCAAGGAGGGCATCTTCAGTGCCATCCTTTTGCCTGCCGGTCAGGCCTGCGCCATGTTTGTGTTCCCCCTGATTACCGATAAGGTCTTTAAGGGCAAGCGGGAGCCCATGCTGGCTCTGGCCTCCATTGTGACCTTTGTGGGCATGATCTTCTTCCCCTTTATCAGAAGCCAGGCCCCGGCCTCTGTGATGCTGCTGGTGGTGGGCATCTCCGGCATGGTCACGGGCGTCATTTGGGCTGTAGCCGGGGATATGGGCGGCCGCGCCTTCTCCTCCACGGTGGTGGGCGTACTGGACTGGGCCGTTTACATGGGCGCTGCCATCCAGGCCTCCGCCTTTGGCTTTGTGAAGGATCACTTCGGCTGGCCCGCGGTATTTATCACCATCGGCTGCCTCTACATCCTGATGCTGATCCTCACCCTGGCCGCCCGGAAAATGAAGATGAAGAAGCTGTGAGTGTCAAGCATTTCCCCCTGCACTAATTTTTAGCATACTTTTCCTCTCCTCTATGGCAAAATACAAAGAGTGACCCACAGGGCTCGGCCTTTCAGGGTGTTTCGCAATCCCCGTTGTAAGGCTTGAGCAGTTTGGGTCACTGTTTTTTATTGCGCGATTTTTCGGCGCTTGCGGCGTTCATCAGCCGCTGGCCCACAGCGCATCCAGCAGCGCGGCGATGTTTTCATCGCTGTATTCGATCTCTGCGGAATACTGCCGGGCGATTTCCACCAGGGCTTCAAGGCCGCAGCGGCCGCCCTTCATATACAGCCACCGGATCATCTCGACGCTTAACAGGCAAAAGGCCAGCTGCTCTGCCATGACGCCGTTGTACAAATGCCGGTAGAGAAAGTATACCAGCAATTGCTCCCAGGGGGTATCCGGTAAGGGCGCGGCGGTATCTTCAAGGGCTAAGGTATCCAATGTGCCATCCCATGCCGGATCCAGCCGCTCCAGGCCCCGATAGACCTCAGCCCAATGAGCAGGGGGCATTTCCTTAAAGCTGCACAAAGCTTTCAGTTGTTCAAAGCGCTCCTCAAAGGAAAGGCCTCGGTTTTGCGCCATGGCAAAGAGCCTTTCGCGGATTTCTAAAAAGGAAGCTTCCTCATCAGTCAAGGTTTCTTCCCCTTCCGGGGCTTCCAGCGCCATGGGTTCTGCCCGGCCCAGAATCAGGGCCCCCGCCGCCTCGCAGCACAGGCCCAGGCCCACCTCCGTGCGGTGGGAATAAAAGGTGCGAAAACGGGGATGATCGGCGCACACCTGGCAGAGGCAGTCATCGCCCAAAGAGATAATCAGGTCGCATAGCCCCTGCTGATTCAAAAAAGGGCAGCGCTCCTTTTCATCCAGCACAAAATGCCCGTCGGCAATATGGGCTTTGAGCCGCTGGCCCAAGGGGCCTTTGACCTGTGAAAACCGCTCCAGGCTCTCGTCGTCAATATCGATTTCCCAGCCCACGCAGCAGGAGTGCTTGCACCTGTCGGCAATACAGGCAAAATCCTTATAATAACCCGGCACAATAATTCTCATAAATAATCCCCAATTGGTTTTTCTTTTCGGAGAGCGCGAGAACCCTTTTCTTTTTTTCTAAAAAGAAAAGGGTTCTCGCAAATCTCCCAAATCTCAGCTAAGTCTTTCAATGCCGTCCTTCAGCCGGCGCAGGGTCTCTTCACGGCCCAGAAGGTAGGCGATTTCAAAGAAGCCGCCGGGGGTGTTCTGCTGGCCTGCAATGGCGATGCGCAGGGGCCACAGGGCGGTGCCATTCTTCATGCCCCGCTCCTTGATGGCTTCCATCAGCACGTCGTGGAGCTTCTCCTCGGTCCACTCCTCAACGCCTTCAATAATGGGCAGGAAGTCCTTCAAAATCTGCAAGGAGATGGCGCTGTCGGTTTTCATCTTCTTATGGGTGTAGATGGCGGTGTCATAGTCCGGCAGCTCAGCCAGGAAGCGCACCATATCCGGCACCCGGTTAAACACCTCGGTGCGGTCGTGCATCAGTTGGGCCAGGCGGGTATAGTCGATGCCCTTACCTGCCAGCACCCTGTCAAACCAGGGGGCCACCAGGGCCAGATACTTGTCAAAGTCCATCTTGCGGATGTATTCCGTATTGAACCAGGTGAGCTTGTCCACATCGAAAATGCCGGGGGACTTGGACAGGCGAGAAATATCAAAGGCTTCCACCAGCTCATCCATGGTGAAGAACTCCCGGTCGTCGCCAGGGTTCCAGCCCACCAGGGCCAGATAGTTGATCAGGGCCTCGGTGAGGTAGCCCTTTTCGATGTAGTCGGAATAATAGGCGTCGCCGTCCCGCTTGGAAAGCTTGTGGGTAGCGTCCCGCATCACGGTGGTCAGGTGTACATAGGTGGGCACCTCCCAGCCGAAGGCCTCGTAGAGCAGGTTGTACTTAGGCGTGGAGGAAATATACTCCAGCCCGCGCATTACGTGGGTGATGCCCATCAGGTGGTCGTCGATCACGTTGGCGAAGTTGTAGGTGGGCATACCGTCCTGCTTGATGAGCACCATGTCATCCAGGGTGTCATTGGGGAAGGACATATGGCCGAACACCACATCGTCATAGCTGGTTTCCCCCTCGGTGGGGGCGTTCTGGCGGATCACGTAGGGCACGCCCGCGTCCAGCTTCTGCTGGATCTCTTCCTTGCTCAGGTGCAGGCAGTGCTTGTCGTACTTAAACACCTCGCCCTTGGCCTCGCAGGCAGCCCGGCGCTCGTCCAGCTCCTCCTTGGTGCAGAAGCAGTAGTAGGCGTGGCCGCTTTCCACCAGCTGCTGGGCATAGGGCAGGTAGAGATGCTTACGCTCAGACTGCACATAGGGGCCGTAATCGCCGCCCACATCGGGACCCTCGTCCCACTCCATGCCGCAGCCCCGCAGGGTGTCGTAGATTACCTGGGTAGCGCCTTCCACAAAGCGCTCCTGATCCGTATCCTCAATGCGCAGAAGGAACTTGCCGCCCATCTTTTTGGCGTACAGGTAATTGTAAAGGGCCGTGCGCAGACCGCCCAAGTGCATGAATCCCGTGGGGCTGGGAGCAAACCGGGTACGAACAGTCATGGGGATGATACCTCCTGTATTTGCGAGAGAACCCCTTTTTGAAAAAAGGAACCTTCGGTTCATTTTTTCTCTGGTACAAGAGCAAGGGCAAAGCCCTCTCTCTCGCTCTCTTCCTAAAACTTCATTTTTAGACCTTTATTATTATAGCGGGTTGATGGAACAGATGCAAGCAAAAAAGGCTGTCGCGGGGATTGAAACAACAAAACAACAGCTCCCTCTGACGAGAGAGCTGCTGCCGAAGGAGACAAAGGAAGAGATGAACGCAAGGGTTTATTCAGGCATTTGGTCAAAACGGAAGCTTTCATAAAAGGAGGAAGCTTCGGCATCGGTCATGCCATTGAGAGCCATCAGGAAAAGATAGCCATTTTTAACGCCTATTGCATAATGAAGTTCGTTCCCCTGCCCCAGAGCTCCCACAGGATAACCCTTGCAGGTAAAAAAGGAGGTCCGATCCATAGTCAGAGGCTTAATGGCATCATCTGTTGTTGAGATGCTCATACTCGCCAGGAAATCAGCGCACATGAAAGCCGACAGGCTTTCTTCGGTGGTCATTTTCGAGCGGGGGCTGCGCTGGGAAGGCGCAAACAGCGAAGAAGCATCCATATAAGAAATAACGACTTGCTGCAATTGAGGGGTTGTAAAGTTGATCATATATTCGACGCCATTGTTTTGCATCTCAAGCTTTTTGCTTTTTTCAGGCAGTTCAAAGGATAGACGAATACCATTGGCAGTGTCAAATTCCTCAAAACGAGTCATTCCTGATGAAGCAACCGATTTGTTTTCAAAGAATTTGGCAGAACGAACCGTTTCCTCGAGCTGGGAAAGCTCATTTGCCGTTGCGGGAGAAAAGGAGGAGACCCATTGCAGAATATACATAACGCTATTTTGAACTGTCAGATAACTGCGAAGGAATTCGGTTTCGCCATTTGTATCAAGGGCGAACCAGATCAAATCATTTTCATAGATCGTCGCCGCTACATTGAGGCTTTCTAATTGCTCTATCTCCACGAGAATCCCTTGCAGGTAGGTGAAGGTTTCATTCAATCGGCTGTGGCGAAAATCCTTGGCGGCAAGCGGCTGACAATAGAGAAAGAGCTCATCTGTTTGCTGAGCGTTTACTGCGAAGAGCTCCACCCCCATTGTATCAAGCAGTAATTCTGAAAGAGGATCTCCGCTTTCCCGATAATGAACGACCCAATCTTCAGGGACTTCCAAACTGATGCCTTGTGCAGACAGGGTAACATCCTGTGAAGCCAGGGCGGTGAGGGGCAGCAGGCACAGGATCAGAACGCAGCAAATCAGATTTTTCATACAGACATCCCCCTTTTTACTTTTGAAAATTCGACAGAAAAAAGCCTTCTCCTGTTATGGGAGAAGGCCTGGGAAAATCTTTTAATTGGCCACAGCATTCTTGGAGAACAATTTCGACTGGGTGGCAGGCCC
>JAFUPO010000106.1 GCA_017481185.1 Clostridia bacterium
GTGCATGATGTACCCCCTGGCTTTCAGGTAAAAGCCAGGGGGCTTTTATGTTGTTTCTCACCGAAAGGATGCCCGTTTATCACATGGAAAAATATTGACAATCTGCTCACCAATCGTATGGACCTGGCTGCCCATTGGCGGCGTAAGGCCTGAATACAGTTGACATGACACGCCTTTTTCGCATTGACAGAAAGGGACGGGTTTGTTAATATATGGGGGTCTTAGGAGGCGTTTGGATGAAACGATTTATTGCTTTGCTGATGGCATTGATAACGCCCTTGAGCCTGCTGCCCATGAGCGTGTGGGCAGAAAAGGCTGAGGAGATCGTTCAAGAGTCTGAAAAGGGCTATTGGTCTTATCAAACCGAGGGCTTGACCATTGTAATCAACCGTCGGGAGGATGATACGCCCCGGGTGTGGTACGAGGCGGAAATCTGGGCCAGCGAAGCAGAGCCTCTGACCAGTTATATGGCCCCTGCCAAAAAGGCGGCCACGAAGCTGGTGAATCCTCAGAGCTTTGCCAAGGAAAACCATATCGTGCTGGCTATTACGGATGATTTTTGCGGCTACCGCATCCGCAACAAACACACCATCGGCATCGTGATCCGCAATGGTCAAGTGCTGGGCAAAAGAACCCGCAACTCCAAGCGCAATCGAGGCTGGCCCAATCTGGATACCCTGGCGGTTTTGCCAGATGGCAGCATGAAGGCAGCCATCTGCGATGCCTACACGGCGGATGAATACCTGGCTATGGGCGCTAAGGACGTGTTCGCTTTCGGCCCGGTGCTTTTGTCTGACGGCCAGTTTACCGACTATGTGATGAAGGATAATTACTATCCCTACCATGAACCCCGCATGGCCATTGGCATGATCGAACCCTATCACTACTTGATCCTATCGGTAGAAGGCCGAGAGGATGGTAGCAAGGGAGCGCGGCTTGATTGGATGGCTGAAAAGATGAAGGAGCTGGGCTGCACTGAGGCCCTGAACCTGGATGGCGGCGGCACCGCAGCTATGATCTTTATGGGTGAGGTGCTCAACCGGTCTGAAAAAGGTATGCGCTCTGTGAGTACGCTGATCGGCTTTGGCCAAAGCTCACAAGTGTCTGAATAACCCCCCGGGGAGAGTTGTATGACCCAAAGTAAAAAAGGGATGCTGGCTGCCGCGGCAGCCTACAGCATCTTTGGCTTAAGCTTTCTGTTTTCCAAAAAGGCGCTGAATATCGCTTCCCCCATGATCCTCTTGTGCGCCCGGTTCACGGTGACCTTTCTGGTGTTGAATCTGATGGCCCTGACCCGGGTGGTTCGGCTAAACCTAAAGGGTAAAAGCCTGGCCGGGCCCATTTGCTTGGGCGTTTTGCAGCCGGTTTTATATTTTGTGTTTGAGAATTACGGCCTCAAATACACTACCACCTCTTTTACAGGCATGATGTCCGCTGTGAATCCGGTGTTTGCAGCCATATTAGGGGCAATCTTTCTCAAAGAGCGCCCCGCCCCCAGGCAGTGGGCGTGCATCCTGGTTTCTATTTTGGGCGTGATGATCGTATCCACAGGTTCCAGCAGCGGGCAGAATACCTGGTTGGGCTGCCTGTGCCTAGTGCTGGCCTATTTAAGCGGCTCCGGCTACTCTTTGGTTTCCCGGCGAATGGCAGACCGATTCACCCCCTTTGAACTGACCTATGTGATGTTTGCGGTGGGCTTCGTGTTCTTCCTAGGCGGCGCATGGGTTCAGCACGGCGGGGAAATGCCGGCCTTGCTGCTGTCCGCCTTGCAGGAAGCAGATTTTGTAACTGCCGTGCTCTTTTTGAGCTTGGCCTCCTCGGTGGGGGCCTTCATGCTGATCAATTACGCCCTGGCCCGGCTGCCTGTGGCCCGGGCAGCCATCTTCGCCAATATTACAACGGTGGTTTCCGTTCTGGCCGGGGTCATCGTGATGGGCGACCCATTTTCTCCCCTCAGCGCCGCGGCCTTTGGCCTGATCCTAATAGGCGTGTGGGGTGTAAACCGCTACGCAGTGCAATAAACTAGGGAGCGCTCCATGAAATTTTTCAGGGAGTGCTCCTTGCATAAATATGAGCGATAAACTATAATAAATGTCACGGTACTGAAAAACGACAAGGTATTTGGAGGAAGCTTTATCTATGAAGATGAATCCCCAAAGGGGTTGGCTACTGGCATTGATGCTGCTGGCTTGCCTGTTGCTTACCGCCTGCGGCGGCCCGGAGAATGACTATAAACAGGCCCACGAATATCTGGCCAAAGGGCAATACGATGCAGCTGCTCAACGCTTTGAAAGCTTGGGAAGCTATGAGGACGCCTCTTCTTTAGCGCTGTACAGCAAGGCTTGCGCGGCGGCAGAGGCGGGGGATTATGCTGTCGGTATCGCTTCCCTTAAAATGCTGGGTGATTTTAAAGACAGCGAAATGCGCATGACATATTATACGGCCCGCTCCTATGAAGATATGGCAGGGGAAAGCGGATGGGAATATATGCAGAGTGCGCGCGATCTGTATGCCGGGCTGCATCTGTTTCTGGATAGCGCTGATCGAGCGGCAGCGTTGGACAAGCGCATTGCCGCTCTCTTGGAAGAGACCTATCAGGCTGCCATTGCCAAGGCGGAGGGTGAACAGTACGCGAGCGCTATCATTGATTTTATGCGCCTTGGCGCTTATAAGGACAGTGAGCAGCGGGCCGCGTATTACAATATCCGGGCCGCGGAAGCGCAGCTTTCAGAGGATGCGGATGCAGCGGTCGTCATCAGCAATCGCTACGAGGAACTGGCGCCCTACCTGGATTCCAATGAACGTTCCGCTGCCCTGAGGAGCAGGGCAGACGCTATTGTGCAGGCGAAATACGCCAAGGCGGTTGAACTGGTCAAGAACGGTTCATGCAGCGAGGCTGAGGCCGTGCTGGCCTCTATGGGGAGCTACGGCAGCGCAAAAGCAGCTCAAGGCTATTATGAGCTGGCAGAAAAGTATTTGGAGCTTAGCAACTGGGATGAAGCGATCAAAACCTTTGCATTGGCGGCAGGCTATAGCGATGTGCGGGAGCGCATCAATGAAGCCCGGTATGGAAAGGCTGAAATGCTGTTGGCCAATGGTCAATGGGAGGAGGCCTATGAGCTTTTCTGCGCTTTGGGCGATTACGCCGATGCAGCCCAACGGGCGTTGGGGTGCTATTACCAAAAGGCAGAGGCCCTTTTAAGCGCTGGGGATGAAAATGGCGCTATTGCGGCATTCCAGCAGGCCGGCGCTTACCATGATGCACAAACCCGCTGGAAGAGCATCTATTATATGCAAGCAGAGAGGTATCTGTCTTTAGAACAGTGGGACGAGGCCAGCGAGACCTTCGCCTTCCTGGGCGATTATGCCGATGCAGCCCAGCGGGCGCTGGGGTGCTATTACCAAAAGGCAGAGGCCCTTTTAAACGCTGGGGATGAAAACGGCGCCATTGCATCATTCCAGCAGGCCGGCACTTACCATGATGCACAAACCCGCTGGAAGAGCATCTATTATGGGCAGGCAGAGCGGCATCTGTCTTTGGAACAGTGGGACGAGGCCTCAATGGCCTTTAAAAAAGCGGCTGATTACAGCGATGCGGCAAGCCGTATCGATGAGCCCTATTACAGGCAAGCGCACAAATACCTAAACCAGGGCGATGTGCTTCATGCCCTCTTGGCCTTCAGGAAGGTTCCTGATTATCAGGATGCCCGAGCCCAGGCGAAAGCCCTTACCAGCAAGGTTTCAGGAACCATTGCAGTGGGCAATGGCTTCACCATGGGGGTAAAACGGGATGGAACGCTCATGACAGCCGGAAAGACTTGGCAGAGAAAATATAGCTTTGATGCCTGGCACAACATCGCAGCAGTATCTGCTGGCGAAAGACATGCCGTGGGCCTAAAAGCTGACGGCACTGTGGTTGCTGTTGGGGACAACAAAAATGGCCAATGCAGCGTGGCTGATTGGAGGGAGATCATAGCCATCGAAACAAGCCTGTCCAATACGATTGGCTTGAGAGCCGATGGCACGGTGGCAGCCGCAGGAAGCAATGAATTCGGCCAGTGTAATGTGACTGGCTGGCATAACATGGTGGCAGTCAGAAGCGGGAACCGATGCACGGTGGGCCTGCGGGCTGATGGCACGGTGGTAACCACTGACACGGACGCCAATGTGCAAAATGAACTGGCCAAGTGGCAGAACATAGTTGCAATTGAGGTTGGAACTGGGCATATTGTGGGCCTGAAAGCTGATGGCAGCGTGGTAGCGGCCGGCTTGAACAGCGACGGTCAATGCGATGTCAGCGGCTGGCGTGATGTGGTGGCGATTGCCGCTGCGTCCCGCCATACGATGGGGCTGAAGGCCGATGGCACGGTGCTGACAGTTGGCCGCAGCGATAATGGGCAAAGGGGCGTTGAAACCTGGAAAGATATTATAGCGATTGAAACCAATGGCTCCGTGACGGTTGGCCTGAAAAAGGATGGAACGGTAGAAACGACCAGTTCAAAAATCCGGGGCCAGGCGGCTGAATGGAAGGATATTGTAGCGGTAGCGGCAGGAAGCCATGTCGTTGCATTGAAAAGTGATGGCACCGTGGTGGCTGCCGGTGATAAATCCGATAAGCAGTGCGATGTGCAGAATTGGATTCTGTGGGAATAAGCGTATCAGGAACGAGAAACGCGAAAGGGCCCGGCAATTTTGCCGGGCCCTCAGACTGTCGATAAAGTAGCGGAAAAATACCGGGGATGCAATGAAGGGGCGTTGCCCCTTCATTTTTAAATCGTATCGACCGAGGGCCTTCGGCCCGGTTAAACGCCCCGAAGGGGCTGTCGGTCAGGCGGGGCGTTTAGCGTAATAAAATGAAATTTTATGGAGCTA
>JAFUPO010000107.1 GCA_017481185.1 Clostridia bacterium
GCATAGTCGGTATAGTTTGCTCCGTTCCAATCCTCGCCATAGACAGAGAGAGTATATTCCCCCGCAGCCAACCCTGCCGGGATGGTGACGGTGCTTTCTGTTGCCGATGTCGTTTCATTGATCGAGCCGTAATAGAGGATATTACCGCTGCTGTTGGTCAGCATAGCGGTTACGTTGGTGTAATCGGCTGAAAGGGTACTCAGCGCGGCATGGTTGATTTTGAGTGTGGTATCTGAATAGCCATACACCAAAGCAGTCGTGCCGGTAAAAGATGCGCTGTCCGAAAAATCGTTGTCGTCCTTTACGGTCACTTTCCATTCGTTGCCGCTATAATCTGCGGGCGCCGCGAAGCTGCTGTTATGCCCACTGTTGTTGGCGGCGGATGTGAAGAGGACAGAGGACAGATTTAAGTTAAAAGCGGGGCGCGCTGCCCAGCTGTTATTGGCGGGGGCCGTGTCAACCCAGCCGTTGCTTCCGACGACGCCCGAAACAAATTCGGCTATGGAATAGGGAGAACGGAGCCACCAGGCCCTCGCAGCCCCTCCATAATTTGCAACCCGCGCAGCATGATCCACAAATCCATAATTCGCGTTTTCCGCCTCCTTCGCAGACAGGAAAAATACCCTGTCTCCATTCAGGATATTATCAGATGCAGAAAAACTGCCGTAAGCGGTGTCGTTTGCCGTCGTCGCCAAAATTGCGGCAAGCTCTGCGGCTGTAAATGCGTCGGTCACAGACGAACCATTTATGCCCGCAAAGTCCTTGCACCATGCCTGTGCATTGCTGCCCTGCCATTCGTTACTGGACGGCACACCATCGTCAAACATTACGCCGCTATCTAGCAGCACATCCGACAAAAGGAATAGTCCGCTGGCTCCGGTGTTGGTCTGATCGTCCAGCACGCGCCATTTGATGGGACCGCTGGTGGTGTTACCATCCTGCGCTGTCCAATAGCCCATGTAGATATAGTCGTAGCCATTTGTGCTGTCATAGCCGGAAATCCCGCTTGTGCCAAGCTGGATCGCCTTGCCCGTGTCCCCCGCCGCAAAAGCAGTTACTGGCATAAGCCCTACCACAAGGCAGATCGCCATAAGCATTGATAAAACTCGTTTCTTTATTTTCATTTTGCTTTGCTCCTTATATGCCAAAGTAGATTGTGAAATGAAAAATGTATCCTCTACATTATACTGGATATAATCAGTATAGTCAATAAATTCAGTATGCTAATCTGTCAATGGTGATACTCAATGATTAGCTATGAGCCTTTTTATAAAACGTTGTTTTCCAAGGGCGTGACGGAATACAACTTAATATTCAAGCAGGGCATGGACGCGCACACCATCCACCGTATCAAGCATGGGGAAGTGATCACGACCAAGACCATCAATACCCTGTGCGAGATTTTGGATTGCCGTGTGGCGGACATACTTGAATATGTCCCCGAAAAATGACGCCCCACCGCTGCCAAACGAAAAAGACGCTTTTTATAAACACAGTCAGCCTGTGTCATAAAAAGCGTCTTTGTTTTTCCGGATATAAAAATGGCCAGCAAAAAAGGACAGGGTTATGCTCTGCCTGCGCTGCCGCTCGGCACGCTCCTTTGCCCGCCACGTTTCCGCCTCGCTTCATCCGCCGCAGGGCGCGCAATGAAACACAACGAAGTCCCCTCCGCGCCCCAACGATGTGAACATCACATCCTGCCGTGTTCGTTGTTGGAGCCAGGCACGCGCAAACCAAAGAAAAGACCACCCTTTCGGGTGGTCTTTTCTTTGGTGGTGCTTACTGGACTCGAACCAGTGACCCCATCGATGTGAACGATGTGCTCTACCAACTGAGCCAAAGCACCAGGGTCTAAAAGTGCTTAACTCTAGCCGAAGGCTGAGACTAAGCACCATCTGCTGTTGCCGCTTGGTTTCCCAGCGACAGGAGTTAGTATATCATGGTTCACAGGCAATGTCAAGCCCCAAATTTGTAAAGTAATGAAAAATCGGCAGATATACACGGGCATATCTGCCGATTGTGCTCGTAGGGTTATCCCCTATTGCGCTTCCACTCCAAGAACTCCTCAAAGGTACCGGCGCGATCCAGGCAGCCGGGCTGGCCCAGGGGGATCTCGATAACGCGGTTGGCCACTTCGTCGATGAACTGGTGGTCGTGGCAGGCGAAGAACAGGTTGCCGGGGTACGCCTGCAGGCCGTGGGACAGGGCGGTGATGCTTTCCAGGTCCAGATGGTCGGTAGGCTGATCCAGGATCAGCGCATTGGCGTGGGAGAGCATCAGGCGGCTGAGCATACAGCGAACCTTTTCACCGCCGGAGAGAACCTTGGCGGGCTTATACACCTCGTCGCCGGAGAAAAGCATCCGGCCCAGGAAGCCCCTAAGATAGGTCTCGGTGGTATCCTGAGAGAACTGGCTCAGCCACTCAATCAGGTTGCCGTCGTAACCCTCAAAGAAGCGGGTGTTGTCCTTGGGGAAATAGCTCTGGCTCATGGTCACGCCCCAGCGGAAGGTGCCGCTGTCGGGGTTCATTTCGCCGGTGAGGATGCGGAACAGGGCGGTGGCGCCGTTCTCGTTATCGCCCACGAAGGCGATCTTGTCGCCCTTGTTGACCACGAAGGATACGTTATCCAGCACCTTCACGCCGTCGATGGTCTTGGTGAGGCCTTCCACAAACAGAATATCCTTACCGGCCTCACGCTCCGGCTCAAAGCCCACGAAGGGATACTTGCGGGAGGAGGCGGGCATCTGCTCAATCTGAATGGAATCCAGAATCTTTTTGCGGCTGGTGGCCTGCTTGGACTTGGACTTGTTGGCAGCAAAGCGGCGAATGAACTCCTGCAAATCGCGAATCTTTTCTTCCCGCTTCTTGTTCTGGTTGCGGATCAGGTTCTGCATCAGCTTGGAGGACTCGTACCAGAAATCATAGTTGCCGGCATACATCTTGCAGGCGCAGTGGTCCACGTCCACAATGTTGGTGCACACGGCGTTCAAGAAGTGGCGGTCGTGGCTGACCACGATCACGATGGCCTCGCAGTCCACCAGAAATTCCTCCAGCCAGTCGGTGCTTTCCACATCCAGGCCGTTGGTGGGCTCGTCCAGGAGGATGATGTTGGGGTGGCCAAAGAGGGCCTGAGCCAGCAGCACCTTCACCTTCTGGCGGCCATCCAGAGAGTTCATGGGGGCGTAGTGCATCTCCATGGGGATGCCCAGGCCGTTAAGCAGCTGATCCGCTTCAGGCTCGGCGTTCCAGCCGTCCATTTCGGCAAACTCGCCCTCCAAGAGAGCTGCCCGCTCGCCATCCTCGTCGGTGAAGTCTTCCTTCATGTAGAGGGCTTCCTTCTCCTTCATGATGTCATACAGGCGGCGGTTGCCCATGATAACGGTATCCATCACGGTGTAATCGTCATACTTGAAATGGTCCTGCTCCAGAACGCTCATGCGGTCCTCCTTGTTGATGGACACGGAGCCGGTGGTGGGCTGGAGCTTGCCGGAGATGATATTCAGCAGGGTGGATTTGCCCGCGCCGTTGGCGCCGATAATGCCATAGCAATGGCCGGGCTGGAAGATCAGATCCACGTGCTTGTAAAGCAGGCTGCCCGCAAATTGCAGGCTTACGTCATTCACTGTCAGCATCTGAGTTACCTCGCTCAAATTTGATTAACATACAGCTTTAAGCGTACCATGCAAACCCCGTTTTGTAAAGGGCCTCAACGCCCAATTTTTGAAGGTATTTTGCTGTTTTCAGGCAGAAGTGTTCTATCGGCAAAGGCCCCGCCTCCCTTATACTAAAGGCACATCTTACCCGAAGAAAGCGAGGAAATGGATATGGTCCGCCGATTCGTCTTTGGCACGCCCCTGCCCACCGAGGCTGTGGTCAAAACCCTGCCCCTCTGCAAAGAGGCGCTGCCTTATTTTACCCTTGATACGACCGATGCCGGCCTTTCCTTCACCTATGATTTGGACGCCGATACCATGATCTTCGGCCTGGGGGAAGCTGTGCGGGGCATCAACAAGCGGGGCCACCTCTACCGCAGCTGGAACAGCGACGAGCCCCATCATTCGGAGGATCGCAACTCCCTGTATGCGGCCCACAATTTTCTGATTTTTTACAGCCAGGGCAAGCCTTTGGGCGTTTTCTTTGACGACCCGGGCCTTGTGACCTTTGACCTGGGCTACACCGACGCCTCCAAGGCGGTTATCACCAGCCAGTCAGGGGATGTGAACGTTTACCTGATGGAAGGGGATTCCCTCAAGGCCGTGGCCCGAGCATTCCGCCAGCTCATCGGCCCCAGCTATCTGCCCCCCAAGTGGGCCTTTGGCTATATCCAGTCCCGGTGGGGCTATGCCAGCGCCCAGGAGGTGCATGAAATTACCCAGGAGCACCGCAAGCGCCAAATTCCCTTGGATGGCGTGTGCATGGATATTGACTATATGATTCAGTATAAGGATTTCACCGTCAACGAAGAGGCCTTTCCTGATTTCAAGGGCTTCAATGAGGCGCTGAAGAAGGAGCATATCCGCCTGGTGCCCATCATCGACGCCGGGGTCAAGGAGCAGGCAGGCTACTCCGTTTACGAGGAAGGCGTTAAAGAAGGCTATTTCTGCACCCAAGAGGACGGCAGCCCCTTTGTGGGCGCTGTTTGGCCGGGCCGCAGCTGTTTTCCGGATTTTTTGAAGCAGGAAGCCCGGGCCTGGTTCGGCCAGAAGTATCACGCCCTGATGGACGCCGGTGTGGAGGGCTTCTGGAACGACATGAACGAGCCCGCCCTGTTCTACACCCCCCAAGCCCTTGACGCCGCCTGGAAGGACGCCCTGCGCTTCAGCGGCAATGATAACCCGGGCGTGGAGGACTTCTTCTACCTCAGGGGTATCTTCAACGCTGCCTCCGGCCGCAAGGAGGATTATGAAAGCTTCTACCATGAATTAAAGGGCCAGCGGGTGCGCCATGATAAGGTGCACAACCTCTACGGCGCTTACATGACCCGGGCCGCCCATGAGGGCATGACCGCCTATGATCCCCACAAACGCTTTCTGCGCTTCTCCCGTTCCTCCTACATCGGGGCGCACCGCTGGGGCGGCGTGTGGCAGGGAGATAATATGAGCTGGTGGAGCCATATCCTGCTGAATTTGAAAATGCTGCCCAGCCTTAATATGTGCGGCTTCCTCTATAACGGCGCTGATCTGGGAGGTTTTAGCTGCAATACCACTGAGGATTTGCTTTTGCGCTGGCTGCAATTGGGCGTGTTCACACCCCTTATGCGCAACCATGCCGCCCAGGGCACTCGGGATCAGGAGATCTACCGTTTCAGCCTCTGGGAGGATATGAAAAATATCCTCACCGTGCGCTATGGGCTGATCCCCTACCTGTACTCCGAATTCATGAAGGCTGCCCTGACGGACGAAGCCCTTTTCCGCCCCCTGGCCTTCGATTATCCCCTAGATGCGCGGGCCCTGCGCATTGAGGATCAGGTGATGCTGGGCGGGGAGTGCATGATCGCCCCGGTCTATGAGCAAAACGCCCAGGGCCGCTATGTGTACCTGCCCGAGGATATGCTGATGGTGCGCTTCCGCTCCCATGCGGATTACGACCTGATTCCCCTTGAAAAGGGCGATCACTGGGTAGAACTGAAGCTGAATGAAATGCCCCTGTTCATCAAAAAGGGCTGCTTCATCCCCCTGGCCCAAAGCGCCCAGTGGGCAGAGGCTGTGAACAGCCGCCAGCTGACCCTGCTGGGCTGGCTGACGGGAGACGCTGCCTACGCCCTTTACGAGGATGACGGCTATACTGCGCAGCCGGATTTGGCAAAAAGCTTGACCACCCTTCATATAAAGGAAGGAAACGTCCAGGCGGAGGGCTTTACGCTGAATACTGAAAAATTGATGATTGCATAAAATACGAGGAAGGGCAGCTTATAGAGCCGCCCTTCCTCTTTTATTCAAACAGCAGCGCCCCGAAAAAGATCACCGTATTTCCTTCTCCTTTATAGGGGATGCCCGCCTGTTCGGCCAGCTGCGAAACCTTGAAGCCATACCCCTCCAGGGCATGATAGCATCTCTCCGGCGCACGGCAGGGCTTTGGATAGGAACATTCCTTGCAGCCGCCGCAGCCCTCGTTGCCCAACAGCTGGTATCGGGGCAGGCGGCCGCTGAGTTCCTGATCGAAACGCCGGATAAGCTTTTTGAACGCCTCAATGGCCACGGCAAAGCCTTGACGATCCCATGAGGTCACCGGCACCTGGGCTGCCAGCAGAAGCATCTGCCCGTAGCTTTCGCACCGTTCTTGACATTCTGCCAAGGTACCCACCGCCGGGGGACAAGCCCAACTGCGGCCATACTGACCGCAACCGCATCCGGCGCACATATCCCTCACTGTTTCATCAAACACCAGTTCTGCCACAGCGATTATGCCCGTGTAGGTAAACCCGCATTTTTGCGCCAGCTCTCTTAATTCATGGATACTCATCGCCCAAACTCCTTAGCGCTCACATACTCAATAAAGGCCTTCAAGCAGTCAGAAACCCATTTGCTGCGGTGATAAATCAGCTGCTGCCAAATATCAATCTGCACATCCTCCACCTCCAGCAAAACCAGGCTGCCCTCCTCCTCCTTTTTCTTGGTTACAAAATCTGGCAAAAACGAAACTGCTTGGCCGGCCTCCAACAGCGTGGTGATCAAATCCGTTCGGCTGATCTCCAATACTGGTTGGAGCTGGATGGACTGGCGGGCCAGGGCCTCATCCAGCACCCGGCGGTAGCTCATGCCCTTTTCAGTGAGAA
>JAFUPO010000108.1 GCA_017481185.1 Clostridia bacterium
CACCATCAATGGCTTTTATCTGAATCAAAGGTCTCTCCTCCGTTTGGGTGGCTGCTTACACACGAATGCCTTCCACCGAAATATTGACGCGGCGCACCTTGACGCCCGTCATGCTCTCCAGTTTGTACTTGACGGTTTCCACGATGGTCTTGCAGACCTCTGCCACAGAGATGCCATATTCCACAATGATAAACAGATCAACATCCAATTGATCTTCCACCATGCGCAACTGCACACCCTTTGACAGGTTCTCGCGGCCAAGCCATTCTACCAGGCCGTCCTTGGCCCGTTTGGAAGACATGGCAACGATGCCGTAACATTCAAGCGCGGCATAGCCAACCACCTTAAGCATGACATCCTCGGTGATGTAAATGGTACCGATGTCATTCTTTATCTTACATTCCATGGTCCTGCCTCCTTACTCAACTCCGGCTGTCTTTGGCAGCCTTTGTCAGGAAAACGCCTTCAACGCTCTTTTGACATAGCCAAAACACGCCTTTTTAACGAAGGTCATCACCTAGTATACAGGATTTTGGTTGATTTAGCAACTGCTTTTCGTTTTTTAACTGCTCAAAACCTTAAGACGCTTCTTGACAATCCCCTTTTTCTTCGTATAATAAATACGAAACGAGTGATGATGGGATCAAGTAACTGTAAGGATTCCGGCCTCCAGAGAGCCTTCGGCTGGTGGAAGAAGGCGGCGGACCTGTGGCGAATACTTCCCTGAGCTCAGGCCTGAAGGTTTTTCTGCGTAGGGCCTGCCGGTGCGCCGGATACAGCGCTTAAGAGCTTTTGCGCTCTTGCAAAGGGTATATTTGTGAGAATATGCCAAACGGAAGTGGTACCGCGGTAGTTTCCGCCTTCCCCAAACCTGGGGGAGGCGTTTTGTTTTTCCATACATTATAGAGGAGGGATAATCGATGGCCCTGGAACAACTTACCTTTGCCAAGCGCTTTGACGGCATCTCAGGCAGCGCCATTCGTGAGATCTTCAAGCTTTTGGCGCAGCCAGGTATGATCTCCTTTGCGGGCGGCAACCCCGCCATGAGCGCCCTGCCAGATGGAGACGTTTCTCTTTTGGCCCAGGAAGCTTTGGCCGAGAACGGCAAAGCCATCCTGCAATACGGCGCAACCGAAGGATACGGCCCTCTGCTGGAAAGCCTGCCTGCCTATCTGTCTGAGCAGCTGGGCATTACTGTTGACCGCAGCCAGATACTGCCCACTACCGGCTCCACCCAGGCCATGGACCTGATGTGCAAGGCGCTCATTGATCCCGGCGATGTGATCCTGGTAGAGGATCCCACCTTCCTGGGCAATATGCAGTGTATGCGTCTGTATCAGGCCAAGTTGGTGCCTGTGCCCAGTGATGAAAACGGCATCCTGTTGGACAAGCTGGAGGAGGCTGTTAAAACCTATCACCCCAAGATGCTTTACATCATACCCACCTTCCAGAACCCTACCGGGCGTACCCTGGCCCTTGAACGCCGCAAACCCATTGCTGACATGGCGGCCAAGTACGGCTTTATCGTGGCGGAGGATGATCCTTACCGTGATCTGCGCTATACCGGCTCTCCCCTGCCCGCCATTAAATCCTTTGATACCACGGGGCACGTGGTGTTCATGGGCAGCTTCTCCAAGATCATCTCCCCCGGCCTGCGCGTAGGCTGCCTAGTGGCTGACCCCCTGATTCTGCGCAAGTGCACCATCGGCAAGCAATCCTCTGATGTGCATACCGCTAATCTAAACCAGGCAGTGGTAGACAAGTATCTGCGCAAGGGCTTGCTTCCCGGACATATCCAGGAGATCTGCAAAAGCTATAGCGACCAAATGAACGCGATGCTGGATGAACTGAAGGCCTTCCCTGAAGGCACTACCAGCACCTGCCCTGAGGGCGGCCTGTTCATCTGGGTAACGCTGCCTGAGGGAATGGATGCCTTGAAGCTGCTGACCAAGTGCGTTGAAAAGGGCGTGGCCTATGTGCCCGGCACCCATTTCTTTGCGGATGGCGGCCATGAAAACACCCTGCGGCTGAACTTCTCCATGTGCGATGTGGAAACCATCCGCCGCGGTATGAAGATATTGAAAACCGTAATTGAAGAAAATATGTAAGGAGAGAATACCATGCACGTATTGGATATGCTCAAGGAGCGAGGCTTTATTGCCCAGACCGTTTATGAAGAGGACTTGTATAAGGCTATGGAGGAAGGCCCTGTAACCTTCTACCTGGGCATTGACCCAACCGCCGATAGCCTCCATGTAGGTCATTTTATGCCCATTCTGATGGCCAGCCACCTGCAAAAGGCCGGTCATCGCCCCATCATCCTCTGTGGCGGCGGCACAGCTATGATCGGTGACCCCAGCGGCAAGACCGATATGCGCAAGATGCTCACCAAGGAGACCATCGCCAATAACGTGGCTTCCATCCAAAAGCAGCTGAGCCGATTCATGGAGTTCGGTGAGGGCAAGGCCATCATGGTCAACAATGGCGACTGGCTTTTGAACCTGAACTATGTAGACTTTCTTCGGGAGATCGGCGCACACTTCAGCGTGAACCGGATGCTGACCGCCGAATGTTACAAGCGCCGCATGGAGACCGGCCTCACCTTCCTCGAATTCAACTACATGATTATGCAGAGCTATGACTTCCTTCAACTGTTTAAGACCCATGGCTGCCGCTTGCAGATTGGCGGCGATGATCAGTGGTCGAATATGCTGGGCGGCGCTGACTTGATCCGCCGCAAGGAAGGCGAAGACGCCTTTGCCCTGACCTGCAAGCTGATCATGACCCATGACGGCAAAAAGATGGGCAAAACCGAAAAGGGCGCCCTGTGGCTGGATGCCCAGCGCACCTCTCCCTACGAGTTCTATCAATATTGGCGCAACGTGGCCGATCAGGACGTGGAACGCTTCTTGGCGTTGCTCACCTTCCTGCCCATGGACGAAGTTCGCCGCTTAGGCGCTTTGAAGGATGCTGAAATCAATGAGGCTAAAAAGGTGTTGGCCTTTGAAATCACCAAGATGATTCACGGTGAAGAAGAGGCTAAGAAGGCCGCCGAGGCTGCCCAGGCCCTGTTTGCCGGCGGCGCTGCCAGCCAAAACGTTCCCTCCTTTGAAATTGCTGCTGCTGAGCTGGCCGAGGATGGCCGTATCACCACCCTGCTGGCCTCCTGCGGCCTGTGCAAGAGCCGGGGCGAAGCCCGCAAGATGGTTGAAAGCGGCGCTGTTGCCGTGAACGATGAAAAGGTCACGGACATTAATTTCACCCTCACCGCCCAAATGATTGGCGCTGAAGGCCTTCTGCTGCGCAAGGGCAAAAAGGGCTACTGCCGCCTGCTGGTCAAATAATGAAAACGTATAAAACCATCCGCCAGGAAGCCAGCGACGAATTCATCGTCAATAAGAGCCGCTTTATTGGTTACGCCTGTCCCTGTCAAACCGAGGCGGAAGCGCTGGATTTTCTGGGCCGTATCCGCCAGAAACACAAGGACGCTACCCATAACTGTTACGCCTACATCATCGGAGAAAACGCGGGCATCATGCGCTATAGTGATGATGGAGAGCCGGGCGGCACCGCGGGGATGCCTATTATTGAGGTCATGAAAGCCCAAGGCGTTGTCAACCTTTGCGTTGTAGTGACCCGCTATTTTGGCGGTGTTCTGCTGGGTGCAGGGGGCTTGGTTCGCGCTTACACCAACGGATGCGTTATCGCTCTAAAAGCCGCCAAAGTCGTCGCTATGGAGCCCACCCAGCGCTGGTGGGCTGAGGTTGCCTATCCCCTGTGGGACAAGGTGCTGCACAGCTTAAAGAGTCAGCCTGTGATCATTGAAAACACTGATTTTTCTGCAACTGTTAACTGCACTCTCATTGTTAGAGAGACGGATGCGCCTGCCCTGTGCGATCTGCTAACGCGCTTGACGGATGGGCGAGCTGAGATGATGCTGGCTGACGAGCTTCATTACCCGTGGGACATTGAATAACAAAAGCGCTGGGCCAATGCCCAGCGCTTTTACATACAGTGAGTAAAAAATGCCAGGCTTTCGCCCGGCACCTCAGGATGGTAAGACGTTGTGAGGAGTCCTTCCACTCTGATACGCGATGATACTAACATAATTTACAGTTTTTTGCAACAGCAGATTTTGGCGAAATCTGACGAAAGCCCACTTTTAACGATCATTTGCACTCAGAAACCAATTCAGCCAGATCCTTGCGTTTCTTGGGGCGCATTTTATCACTGGCATCCCCGTAGCCCAGCGTAATCACTAGCCGCACAGGATGCTCCAGGCCGCATATCTCTCTGATCTTCACATCATCCAGCCATCCAAGGATGCAGGTCTCCAGCCCCTGGGCGGTCGCTTCTGCGGTTAGATAGGCAGTCATGATGCCAATATCAATGGAGCGGTAGTCGTTGTTTTTAAGTTTCGCCCCCAGGGCTGCAGCTTTAACATAAGGCGCCTCTGAAACCACGATCAAAATAGGCGCCTTGGCAGCAAATTTATTCATGCCCATTCCCATGGTAGCAGCGGCCACTGCCTTGGCCGCATCTCCCCTACAAACCGTCAGGTGATAGGGTTGGCCGTTGCAGGCAGAAGGAGCCAAGCGAGCTGCTTCGAGAATTGCCTCCAGCTTTTTCTGTTCAACGCCGCGATTTTCGTCATAATTTCGGCAGGACTGCCGGGCATTAGCGATCTGCAAAAAATCCATGATTCACCTCGTCAGCATTAAATTTATTATATCATAACGAAATACAGGCGCATTGTCAAGGCTGCTGCTGGGGATAGGCCATTGGTTTGATATGGCTGGCAGCCCAGGGGCTATAATTGTCATGATAAAACCCATAATAACGTTCAAAATCCATTTGATAGTTCCAAGCCAGCAGCTCCATCGGTATCCCAAATACGTCAGCCAGCACCTGCATATCCTCAAACCCGCTGCGCAGATAAAACTGTTTGCGCTTTACCCGTGCCTGCCTGTCAGGCGTGTTCTCAAAAACGCTTTCGATTTCAACAAAAACACCTTTTCCTGAATAAGCCGCTTTTAGGGCATTTAAAGCGCTGGTGCCAATGCCATGGTTGCGCTTTTGGGGGCGCACCGCCAGGTAGTCTATTAAGATCAAATCATCGTCGTTAATGGTGCTGGCAAAGCCAGCAAAGCGCTTGTCGACCGAAAAGCACCACACATCGGTTTTGCCTTTTCGGCGTAAGTCCAGCATCACCAGAAAAGGTTTTCTTTCTCCCCTGGGAAAGGCGCTGCGATACAACCTATATATCTGCATCCATTGTCCAAGGCTTTTAACCTTCTCAAATCCAAAGGGATGACAAGTCACAAGCGCACAGCTCCTTCAATAAAACTAAAAACCCGTTAAGCCTTTTGGCTCCACGGGTTTCTTTGGTGCGGGAAACAGGACTTGAACCTGCATGAAATTGCTTTCACACGGACCTGAACCGTGCGCGTCTGCCAATTCCGCCATTCCCGCAGAAATCGAGGTTTAGTATACCACAAGAAGAAGCGTTTGAAAAGCCTTTTTTCGCAATCAATTTCAATTTTGTTCTTACAGCTGCAAAGCCGGGGAGCCTTCGCTCCCCGGCACAAGTTTTACTTTGTCTTGATTGTATACATACCGCTTAGCGCCTGAGGCCAATGCACCGTCCAGTCCTCCACGGGAGCAATGGAAGCGTCCCGATGAATGGCTACCTCGGCAAAGTAGCGCAAACCCTCAGAATCTTTATGCACGTAAGGCGTATGGCGCACATCTACAAGGAATACATCCGCCCGCTTAGCATTGAGCGCCCGTATCATGGCCTCTTGCAAAGAGCCTACTTCGTTCGTCAAGCCCTTTGCAGGCTTCGCCACAATTTGGGTCACAGCATCACCTGGCTCGTATCGCCAGTTATCCCACTGATAACCCAGGTTGCGGATGCGCTGCATCCAATGGCTTTTTTCAAATATCGTTTGTTTGTATTCCTCTTCAAGGGTCTCACGGGCCTTGTCATTTTCCGCAAGCGCCAACTGCTCGTCAGCATAGGCAGCCGCTTCATGGGCCAGCTGCTTATTCACATCCAGCCGAACCTCCAAAGAGGGCAGAATGTCAGTCACATTCACTTCAAGGCCGTCTATTCTCATGAACACTTGTACCCGGTAAGCCTTCCCCTCCAGGATTTGCGCTGCAAGCTCCTTATATTCGGTGAGGGTCAGGTGGCCGCTGGCCAAATAATCTCTGAACCACCGCGCTTCTAATGATTCAGAAATCAGCACCAGCTCCGTCATATCCTGCTGCTTGACCCAATAATAGGGATCCTTACCAAGCATCGCCTTCTCAAGCTCACTTTGCAGGATGGGCGTAATGCGCACCTCCAGCCGGGCGTTGGCAAACAGCTCCTTCTCCAAGATAGGCAGCACCAGCGTTTGAGGGTTTTGTTTAGGATTCTTTTTGATTAACTCCTCAAGAGTCGGCTTCTTTTCAGGGTCGTCCATCCAGCGCCACACCTGGGGAATGGCATCAAAATCAAACTGGCTCACATCCAAATGATCAATGGATAGATCCGGATAAGCCTTGCGGGTCTGATGCTCCGCGTCAATCAAGTGAAACAGCTTCGCCATGTCGCCGGAGTAAAGGTCGGCAATGTCAAGCCAAATCCCCATATCCTCGTTTTCAAAAAGAATACTCTCCATGCCCGCTTCTTCGATCTCAAGCAAATGCCTGCCATGAAGGATCAAACTGCGCTGGCTAAAACGGGGTTCTCCATCCTGTGTAATGATCCTGTCAGGGGTTCCCTGCTCCTTATCCGCTTCGGCCACTATGTGCAGATAGTCAGGATTGGTTTCATGCCAGCTCGCAAGGGCTGTATCCTGCTCCTCCCGGGTCATCTGCGCGGTATCTAGCTGGGCCAGCAGCTCCTCATCAGTATAGATTTTTGCCGTTAGGTCGTAATCTTCAGGGGCGTAGTGCTTATCAAAAACGATAAACAGATCGCTATCACCGCCGCCGCCCTCCAAAACGTTCATTAGCTCCTGGGGCATTTCGTTCAGCCCAATATCCAGCACATAAACAGTGGGCCCCTGCACCCGTATGGTCACTGTTTTGATAGACCCGTCAGGCATGGTGATCTCTGCTGTGTACAAACCGTTGACCCGCCAGAAGCGCACGCTGCCCTCCTGGTCGGTATAGTCAGCCTTGCCCTCCAGGTCAACTCGAATATTTTCTAGCGGAACGCCGTTTTGCAGCACCACAATATCCAGCGTATGATACTTTTGCAGCACTACCTTTACGATTTTGGTCGCCTCGGTAGCGGTAAAGGTGCCATTCTCCGTTCGATAGCCGGACTTTTCCACCCGAAATCCGTACTCCGTGTTGCGGAAAAGGTAGGTGGAAAACAAGCCGTTTTCATCCGTCAGGCCATAAAATTCCTCATGGCCGCCGTACTTTAGATAAATAGCGGCGTTTGCCAGGCGATTGTTCTCCTCATCCACTACGACAAAGGTAACATAGCTAGCGGTATCGGGGTCCACAAAGAGGAAAACGTCCGTGCCTACAGAGGCCTGCGTGGCTTCCTCTTCCTGGGCCTGATCCACCTCCTCTGACACGTCGAACGCTGACACATCCCCTGTGACCTGGTGGCGAATACTGTCCTCCTCTGCCAAAGCAGGCGAAAGGCTCAGCACCATTAAAAGTGCAAGCAGGGTTGCTATCCATTTTGTCATGTTCTATGTTTCCTCCTTACTCTCGCAAGGTTATTGGACGCTGAGCAAAAGGCTGCGACCTGCCTTGCCGATGCTTTCTCCCTGAGCTGTTGCCAGCTCAATGCGCATCAGGCAAGGGTACTGGCCTGTTGGAAGTTTCTCAGCCGTCTTCATGTTTTCCAGCCGATAGCCCGGATCAATCCAATTGGTTTGAGCAATCACGGTATTGGTTTGGGGCAGAATAATCTCCGCCCGGATGGCGTAGGGGCTTTTCTCGCCATTGGAGAGGCGAATGGCAATCTGCCCATTCCTCATCACGGCCTCAGGGGCGTAGGTCACATGGCTCATTCCTTGGGTAATGTTTTCCAGGTTGACCTCCTTCGGCAGCGCCGATGCTTCCTTTCGCTGGGGTGATTGGCCTTGCGTCATCACAATACCCGCAATCACGGCCAATAGCAAAATATCAGCTACCACCAAAAGAATCAGCCATTTTTTCTTATTCATTGGGCTGCCTCAGCGGTTGGCTGCGGCGAGGGGCTGGGCGTAGGCGTGGGGATGGGCGTTGCGCCAACAGGCAGAATAATAATCTTTACCTGTGCTCCCACTGTGCCGACAATCTCCCCCGTATCCGGGTACAGGGCGGTAAATACCGCCGTTGCCGCATATTCGCCAGGTTCCAGGGGCTTATCGAACTCGGTCGCCTGTATATAATAGCCCGGATCAATGAGATCTGTGGCATAAATCTCCTCGCCGGTTTCATCCAAAGTTAGGTTCACCTTCATAAGGTAGCGATTGTTTAAAGGATTTTCAATGCGAACCTCCGCCTTGCCGTTTTCATAGCCCACGATGGTGGAGGCAATAGAAATGCGAAACATACCTTCTTCTACGATACGGTTTAATTCCGCCTGGATCTCCTCGTCAGTCATTACCTTAATGGAGCCCTTTAAAGCGGCTGCCTCACGCTGCCCACCCACCACGGGATTGGGCTTATTAGGAGTATAAATCAAAAAGTAATACAAAACGCCGCCCAGCAGCAGCACAAACAGCAAGACCAATACGATGATCGCAATGATCAGCCCGCGGCTATGATTTTTGCCTTCTCGTCTTGCCATGGTTCAAGTTCCTTTCGGGAGTGTATTTGTGGGGAGCCCGGAGGGCGG
>JAFUPO010000109.1 GCA_017481185.1 Clostridia bacterium
CGTTCAGATAGGTGACCTCCTCCAGGGTGCGCACAAACTCAATGCGATGCTCCACCCCTTGAAAGGTGCGCAGGGTATGACGGATCACCGGCGCGGGCACACCCATGGCGACAGCCACGCAAACGGCGGCCAGGGCGTTTTCCAGGTTGTGGGGGCCAGGGATACGAATTTCATCACAGGCGCAGATGGTTTTGGGCGCCCCATCCAAGGAGCAGATGAGCTTTCCCTCTTGCACATAAGCGCCCATAGGCACCGCTTGGTTGCGGGAGAACCAGGCGACCTTAGCCTTTAGGCTGGCGGCCATCTCCTGTAGCGTGGGATCGTCAAAATTCAAAACAGCCACATCGCCCGCTTCCTGCCTTTCAAAGATACGGGCTTTCAGGCGAATATATTCCCCCATTGTGCCATGGCGATTCAGGTGATCCTCAGTAACATTCAGGACCGCCGCCACACGTGGATGAAAGCTTTGAGTGGTCTCCAATTGAAAGCTGGAAACCTCGCACACGGTCATGTCCTCCGGCTTTGCCTCCATGGCCGCCAAGGAGTAGGGATAGCCGATATTGCCCACCACATGGGTGACCTTTCCGGCATTTTTAAAGATCTCGCCCAGCAGGGATACTGTGGTGGTTTTGCCGTTGGTACCGGTCACAGCCACCATATCTCCCTTAGAGAGCTGGTAAGCTAGCTCCAATTCACCAATCAGCGGCAAACCCTTTGCCTGAGCCGCCTTCACCACCGGGGCCTGAATGGGTACGCCGGGGCTAATCACCACTGCATCCACCTGATCCAGAAGGGGAATGGGATCCTCCCCCAGATGCAGGGGGCAGTTGAGGCTTTTGATCTCTTCAAAGGCCTCCCCCAGCTTTTCGCCGCAGCGGCTGTCGTTCAGATAAGGCACAGCCCCCGCCTGTAAAAGAAGCCGGGCCGCAGCAATGCCGCTGCGAGCCAGGCCAATCACCAATACCTTTTGATTTTTCCAATCCAAGGTTCAAACCTCCTTGCGTCAGCCGATCCCCAGAGAAAGCAGCGCGATAGCCGAAAGGACCAGCGTCACGATGGCATAACCGGCAACGATCTTCTTCTCCGTATAGCCGCACAATTCAAAGTGATGATGGATGGGCGACATTTTGAAGATGCGCTTGCCGTGGGTCAGTTTGAAATAGGTTACCTGCATCATCACGCTCACAGAGGACATGATCATGGTGAAGGCGATGAACAAAAGCAGGAAGGGTTGGCGCATCAGCATGGCCAAACCCACCGTAGCGCCGCCGATAAACATGGAGCCCGTATCCCCCATAAATACCATGGCCGGATAACGGTTAAAGCGCAAAAAGCCAATGCTGGCCCCGGCCAGGGCAAAGGCGAAAACACCCAGGGTCTGCAAATTTTCCTGAGCCATAACCCCTACCGCTGTGGGAACCATAAACGCCGCCATCAGGCCCCAAGCTGCGCCGCCCACCACCGTAACGCTGGAGAGCAGGCCATCCAGGCCATCCTGCAAATTGGCGCTGTTGGTCATGAAGATCACAAGCAGGGTCATCAGGGGAATATAGAAGATGCCCAGATCCCAGTCCACGTTAAAGAAAGGAATGATGATCTTGGATCCCACCTGAGGATGGAAGTAGCAGTAGCTGCTAAAGGCAACCGCCACAATCACCTGCCCAGCAATCTTTTGCAGGGGAGTCAATCCCAGGTTGCGCTTCTTGACCACCTTGATATAGTCATCGGTAAAGCCGATGGCCATAGCGCCCAAAGCTGCAAACAGAATCGGCCAAAGGAAGTCATTAAAGCCATGCCATCCCTGAGGATGGAACACAACAGCGGCAATTACCGTCATGGCGGCGGTCATCAAGCCGCCCATGGTGGGAGTGCCCTGCTTGGTTTTATGCGTCTGGGGGCCCAATTCATAAATGGTCTGCCCAAATTTCATTTTTCTCAGGACCGGAAGCACCCGAGGGCCTAAAAGCAGCACGCCAATCAAGGCCACTGCC
>JAFUPO010000110.1 GCA_017481185.1 Clostridia bacterium
AGTCCCCGGCGTCTGCCATTCCGCCACTTCAGCGCTTAACGAAAGTATTATAAGCGATTGGAAAGGGTTTGTAAAGAAGTTTTTATTTCGGCGTCGGTATGACAAAAACGAGTTACGCATAAACAATGAACAGGCGTCTTAAAACGACGCCTGTTCTGTGGGTTACTTTTGGTTTTTCAGCTCTTCCATGCAATGCTTGCAGATGAGCTTGCCTTTGTAGAGATCTACATCCCGGGCATCGTTGCAGAAAATACAAGCGGGGTGATATTTTTTGAGGATGATCTGATCCCCCTCAACAAAGATCTCCAGCGTGTCCTTAATTGCAATGTCCATCGTGCGACGCAGCTCGATGGGGATAACAATACGGCCAAGCTCGTCCAGCTTGCGAACGACTCCTGTGGACTTCATGGAATCCCTCCTTTCCCGAAATCCTTGCTATGAATATTTACATAAGTATTCTACCGATTGCGGGAAGGACTGTCAACAAAAATATCAAAAAATTCTGAAAAAAACACAAAAAACGAGGTCAAAAGCGCATGATGAATTGGGTTTGGGGGATAATGATGCTCATGCCGCTGGCCTATGGGGCCTGTACTGGGAGAACGACCGAAATCATACAAACAATGCTCTTGGGCACAACGGATGCCGTTGAACTGACCCTAAAAATGGCAGGAGGCTTCGCCCTTTGGTGCGGCTTAATGGAGATTCTCAGGCAGGGCGGGGCCATGGATTGGCTTGGAAAACAAATGGAGCCAGTCATGCGCCGCCTGTTTCCAGGGGTCAAAAATCAGGCGGCTTTTTCAGCCATCGCCATGAACTTAGCTGCCAATATGCTGGGTTTGGGCAATGCGGCTACACCTATGGGGCTGAAGGCCATGAGCCTTTTGGCCAAAGAGAATGCCCGGCGGAACAAAGCCAGCCGGGCCATGTGGATGTTGCTGGTGCTTAACAGCTGCTGTGTGCAATTGGTGCCCAGCACGGTTCTAACCTTGCGAACAGCAGCCGGATCGCAGATGCCGGGGGCCGTGATGGCGCCAACCCTTGTTTCCACGCTTGTGTCGGCAGCGGTAGGCGTCGCCCTTTGCCTGATTTGGGGAAGGGGGCAGGGGGATGAGTGAAATGATCATTCTGGCGGTGGTGCTGGGCATCCTGCTCTACGGCCTTTTAAAAGGCGTGCCAGTTTACGATGCGTTTATTGCCGGAGCAAGAGAGGGGCTGCGGTCAGCCGTGAGCATCCTGCCGAACCTGGCGGCCATGTTAACGGCCATCGCACTCTTAAATGCTAGCGGGTTGATGGCAGGTATCCAGACCCTGCTGGCCCCCTTATGGGAATGGATGGGGATTCCTCAAGAGGCGGGGCCGCTGATGATCATGCGGCCCTTTAGCGGCTCAGGCTCCCTGGCTATGCTGGGAAACCTCATGGAAACGACAGGGCCTGACAGCCGGGCAGGGCTTGTAGCCTCCACCCTGATGGGCTCCTCTGAAACGATCTTTTACACCTTGGGCATCTATATGGCCGCCGGGCGGGTTACCAAGAGCCGATATGCGCTGCCAGCCGCGTTGCTTGCGTGGTTGGCAGCCAGCTGCACGGCGGGGCTTTTTTACCGCTGATCAGTTCCAGAAAATAGATGATACGTTTTCAGCCTCTTCATTTCTGCGTTCATCGGTTGAAGCAGGGCCGAAGAGAAAGTCAACCACCCGATCCAGAAATCCGGAGGACTGGGGGGCTCTGGCCTGTGCTACCTGCACGCTTTGCACCCCCTCTAGCAGTATACCGTTTTCCAGCAGCTCTCCGTGAACCGGGATTACCCGGTAGGTATACACCACGCCGGGGATTGCCTTTTCATCAGTATAATACAGGGTCTCTCCAGCAGATCCCCACATTTCAGTAAGGATAAAGCTTTCGCCCACAGCATCCCTTTGGATGCGGTAAATGGCATTGTCGGCAGGCTGGATGACCAATTGAGGTTTGCCGGCGGAGGTGTGGGTGACATAAAAGCTGTTAGGCGTGCGGGGCGCGTTCCATACGTCCGAATATTTGGTAGGCTTGTTGTTTTCTGAAA
Organism: Clostridia bacterium; assembly: GCA_017481185.1. The sequence goes on from JAFUPO010000110.1 coordinate 2,064, forward strand.
AGACCTCTGTGTAGCGGTAGGCTTTGGGCGTGAGATTGGTAGCCAGCATGGCCTCGCCGCGCCATTCGATGGCCTTTTTATCGATCTCCAGCGAGATGATGCCCCCGGGCCTGGCAAAAGAAGGCTTGCTTTTACCGGTGTAAGCGGCCTTGAAAAAGTCGCGGCACAGGGCGGCGGTATAGTCGCCGCCGGAGACCCAGCTGGCCAATTTATGGGTGCTGTCGGGCTGATCAAAGCCCATCCAGGCCGCCACGGAAATCTCAGGGTTATAGGCAGCCATCCAGATGTCGCGGTTGCCGCCGCCGGTCATGTTGACTGTGCCGGTTTTGCCCGCCACGGGAACGCCGGAGGCGCTGAGTTTTGCGCCTGTGCCAGAGGAGGTGACAGACTGGAGCAGATTGGTCATCAGGTAGGCTGTTTGCGCCGACAGAACCCTTCTGCCCTGTGGCTGATGCTCGTAAACTACCGCTCCGGAGGCGTCGGTGATGCGGGTGATAAAGTAGGGTTCGTAGAAGAGCCCGCCGTTGGCAAAGGGCGAATAGGCGGCGGCCAACTGAACAGGAGAGACCCCATAGGTCATGGAGCCTAAGGCCAGGGAAAGGTTGCTGTCTCGGTCATCCAGGGGCAGACCTACGGAAGCCAGATAATTGCGCCCGGCGCTCACGCCGATCTGCTGCAAAAGGGCTACCGCCGGCACGTTCAGGCTGGAGCGCAGGGCGGATCGGAAGGTGACCATTCCGTAATAGGTGTAACCGGAGTTGCGAGGCTTGTAGCCGCCAAAGTCCGTCGGTTCATCCTTGAGAACGCTGGCGGGCGTATAGCCGAAGGATTCAATAGCCGGCGCATAGGCAACCAGAGGTTTCAAGGCTGAACCAGGCTGGCGGCGCAACTGCGTTGCTCGGTTCAGCCCGCGCTGCACCGTGTATTCCCGCCCGCCTACCACGGCGCGAACAGCGCCTGAGTTGACGTCCACGCAGGCCATGCCGGACTGAACCGGGGTTCCATCCGAGGCGTTTTCAGGAAAGAGATCCTTGGCATACTGAGCGTCGGCAATTTCCTGAAGGCCGGTGTCGAGGGTGGTATCAATCCGGTAGCCCCCTGCCAAAAGAAGCTCTGAGGAGATGCCTAATTGAAGCTCAGCTTCGTCCATCACGGCATCCAGAAACCAGCCGTAGTGCCGATCAGCCACCGGCGTGGCGGCAACAGTGATCTCCTCCGCAATGGCCTCATCATAGGCTTCCTGTGTGATCATGCCCTCCGCCAGCATGGTGGAGAGGATATAGCCCCGGCGCTCCTTGTTGTTTTCGGGGCTGGTGTGGGGCGCGTAGGCGGAGGGGGCCTTGATGGTTGCGGCTAGGCTGGCGGCCTGGGCCAGGGTCAGCTCCTGCACATCCTTGGAAAAATAAGCCTGGCTGGCTGTTTGCAGGCCGTAGGCGCCATTGCCGAAATAGATGTAGTTGAGATACATCTCCAGTATTTGATCCTTGGTAAACTGCCGCTCCATCTGCACTGCCAGGTAGATTTCTTCCAGCTTGCGGGCAATTGTTTTCTGGCTTGACAGATGGCTTAGCTTCACCAATTGCTGCGTGATGGTGCTGGCCCCCTGAGCATAGCTCCCTGAGCGCAGATTGGCCATGACCGCGCCAAAGATGCGCACAATGTCAAAACCAGGATGCTTGTAAAAACGCAGATCCTCCGCGGCCAGAAAGGCCTGCTGCACATACAGAGGAATTTCCTCTAACGTAACCAGGATGCGGTGTTCGCTGCCCTTGAGGGCTGTGATATAATTGCCATCCTTATCGTAGATGCTGCCGGTCTGAGCCAACTGCGTCAGCTTATTCACATCCAGCGTTTGCCAGTTGGCTACATCGAAAATAAAGTAAAAAGCAACGCCGCCAACGATCAAAAGACCCAGCAGGCTCCATAGGATCCAGCGCCTCCAACGGCCCTTCTTTTTCTCAGGAGGCGTCTCTTCCGAAGAATCTTTGTCAGGGGTATCGGGAAGCATTTCTTGCTCATCGGACATGAAAGCCGCCGCCTTTCTTTGCGTCATGACCCTAGCATCCCCAACTTGGTCGGATTCACGCTGGAAATTACCAGGCAAAAAGTACCGTGGACTCGCTGATTCTCTTTTTTGTATACTGTCAGCGAGGTGAATTTTGTGCAAAGAAAAGTGTTTTTTGCGGTGGCAGCAGTTATGGTAGCCCTGGTTGCTGCCGTCGCTTTTTGGCAAGGTGAAACGGAGCCGGTTCAACAGTTGAGCTATCCCCAACTGTGGGAGGCGATTGCTGACCGGCAAGTACAAACAGTAACCCTAGGGAACAGCCCCTCCGTAAAGGTCGCCTTGACGAACGGGATGCTGGCCACAGCACCTAATCCGCGATACGCTGAATTCAAAAGCGATCTGCTGATGGCGGGTGTAACAGTTGAAGAGAAAGCGGCCAGCGATATAAGCCCGTTGCTGGGTCTGATTATGGCAGCGGCGCTGATGGCCGTGCTCCTGCGGGGCAGGGGGCAAGGCGCTTTTGCCAAATATGCCCAGGTGGCAGGGGATCAGCCGGTGCCGGATGTAACCTTTGACCAAGTGGCCGGCGGCGCGGAAGCCATTCAAAGTATGCGGGATCTGGTGGACTTTCTTAGAGCACCCGAACAGTTTGAAGCCTATGGCGCACGGGTTCCCCGCGGCGTGATGCTCTACGGCCCGCCCGGAACGGGGAAGACCTTGATGGCCCGGGCCCTGGCGGGGGAGGCGAAGGTGCCTTTTTTCGCCGTCAGCGGCTCTGATTTTGTGCAGGTTTATGTGGGCGTAGGCGCAAGCCGCGTTCGCACCCTGTTTCAAAAGGCCCGCAAAGCAGGCCGGGCAGTGGTTTTCATCGATGAGATAGATGCTATTGGTAAAAAGAGAGACAATGGCAACGATGAGCGGGAGCAGACTTTGAATGCTTTGCTTACCGAAATGTCTGGCTTTGCCAATGGCCAGGGCGTGATCGTGCTAGCAGCCACCAACCGATTGGATACGCTGGATGAAGCGCTTTTGCGAGCTGGACGCTTCGATCGGCAGATTGAAGTTGCCCTGCCCGATGTGCAGGAGCGCCTTGCAATTTTAAAAGTTCACGGAAAGCAGCTGCCCTTGGATGACGCTGTCGATCTTTCGCAGATCGCCGCCCAAACGCCTTACTTTTCTGGTGCGCGGCTGGAAAGCTTGCTGAACGAAGCGGCGATCCTGGCTGCCCGCCGGGGAGAGGGAAAGATCGAAAATCAGGATGTGGAGCAGGCGCTGATCCATACCATGGCCGGTCAGGAGAAAAAAGATCGTCAGGTGCTGGCAAGGGAGAAGGAGATCACCTGCGCCCATGAAGCAGGCCACGCTATCGCCACCTGCATCCGGATGCCGCACAC
>JAFUPO010000111.1 GCA_017481185.1 Clostridia bacterium
CCGGAAACGATTCCACATGATGCAATCACTGCATCGGGAAATGGGGCCGGACTCGGCCCATCGTAGGGGCGGATCCTGGAGCCGCCCGCGAGAGGGTGCCCCCCTGCACCCCAGTTCCCGATGGGACAAACTCTTTTTCCATGGTTCCTTCCGGGTGAAAATAAGAAACTAAACCTCTTCACTCTTAGTTCTTACTTCTTTCCCCGCGGATGTGCAAAACCTTCTCATACTTTGTTAATACCCTTCATAAACTCCTTTTATCTCCTGCCTTTTCCGGCTTTGGATTGAATATCCACACCCCTGTTAAAACAGTGGAAAGATGTTCTTTTTTCATCGCCATTTTTCGCCTGATTTTCTCCTTCTTTTTCCCTCACGTTCTCCTTTTCCCGGCAGGATTTTGATGGAAAAACGGAGAATTAATTGCTGGATATGGTATTTACACATTTCATCCAATGAAAAAGGGTAAATATCCACAGGTTTTCCCGGTCGTTTTTTGGGGCCATGCTTGGCGTTGGGCCACTTTTCCACCCTTTCAACAGCCCCTACGACTACGACGAAATATAGAAATATCAGCTACATCAAAAGGGGGTCGTCCCATGCAAATTACCGTTGCTGCCCAGGCTCTATTGGAAGGCCTGAATAACGTTACCCGGGCTTTGGCAGCCCGCCCCTCCAAGCCTGTTTTAGAAGGCGTTCTTTTGGATGCGGATAACGATGTTATCCAGCTCACCTGCACCGATGGCAGCCTCACCATCCGTACCCAGGTAGAGGGTCAGGTAGAGCGTGAAGGCCAGATCGTTTTGCCCGGCAAGCTTTTTACAGAACTTGTGCGCAAGCTGCCCGGCGGTATGGTTTCTATCAATGTAAATGAGAAAATGATAGCTTCTATTAAGTGCCTGTCCAGCCGCACGACCCTGGCGGGTATGTCCCCGGTAGATTTTCCTGTGATGACGCGTTTGGAAGCGGGTTCTGCAATCCAGATGCCCCAAAAGAAGCTGAAGGAAATGATCTCTCGGGTGGTGTTTGCCATTGCGACCGATGAGAGCCGCCAAATCCTTACCGGCTGCCTTTTGGAGGTTACCGCCTCTGAGGCTCGGCTGGTGGCCTTGGATGGCTTCCGCCTGGCGCTGCAAAAGTTCCATAACGCCTTTACGCTGCCTGAAGGGGCTGAGCAGCTGCAAGCGGTGATCCCCGGCAAGGTGCTTTCAGAGCTTTCTAAGATCATGGCCGATTCTGAGGAGCTGGTGACCCTCACTTTGGATAAGTCTCGCCTGATGGCTTCTTTTGATAAAACGCAGCTTTCTTCCGTTCTGCTGGCAGGGGAATATATCAATTATAAGCAGATTCTGCCCAGCGATTGGCAGAGCCGCATTAAGGTGCGCAAATCTGAATTAGCCGATGCCATTGACCGGGCCAGCCTCATGGCTCGAGAAGGCAAAAATAATTTGATTCGTATGCACATTGATGAAAACGCCCTGTCCATCACCTCTAATGCGGAATTGGGCGATGTGCGGGAGGATTTGGAAGCTGCCCTGGAGGGTAAGGGGTTGGATATTGCCTTCAACGCCCGGTATTTGTCAGATGTGATCCGCAATATCTCTGAGGATGAGTTGTGTATGCGTTTCAATTCAAACGTATCCCCCTGCGTCATTTGCCCCCCCGAAGGCGACCAGTATGTATATTTGGTGCTGCCGGTGCGGGTGTTTAACTAAAACGTGATCATTACCAATTTACAATTAAAGCAGTTTCGCAATTATGAGGGAGCTGCCTTTTCCCCTGGCGATGGGGTCACGGTGCTGTATGGCCCCAACGGCGTTGGCAAAACCAACCTGCTGGAGGCCATTCACCTGTGCGCCCTGGGCCGCAGCCATCGTTTAAGCCAGGATCGGGAGCTGATTCAAAAGGGCAAGGAGGCTGCCGCCTGCCAGGTTACCTGCCAAAGGCGGGATGGAACCCATCAGGTGGCGGTAAAGCTGACCCCTTCACAAGCGAGAAAAAAGCTGGTTTGCATCAATGGCAAAAGGGCTGCCCGCATTGGTGAAATGATGGGTCATGTGACCTGCGTTATGTTCTCACCGGAGGATTTGCAGCTGGTTAAAGAAGGCCCCGCCCTTCGCCGCCGCTTTTTGGATATGCAGATTTCCCAGGCCCAGCCCGCCTATTTTTATGATTTGCAAAGGTATATGCAGGCGCTGAATCAGCGCAACATCCTTCTAAGGCAAATGAAGGGGGATCAAAGCGCCCCGGAAAAGGCTATGCTTCCCGTGTGGGAGGAGCAGCTGGCCCGCTATGGTTTAAACATCATTCGCCGGCGACGGCTCTTTATGGATGAGATGGCGCCCATGGCCCGTGAAAAATATGCCGCCATCTCCGGCCGTGAAGGGGAAGTATTTGATGTTTTTTACAAATCCTGTTTGGTGAAGGAAAACGTCGACTGGATGATGGCTTCCTATGAAAAAACCCGTTTAGAAGATATTCGCAGGGGAACCACCTCGCTGGGCCCCCATCGGGAGGATATGATCTTAACCCTTTCGGGTCGAGATATGAAAACCTTTGCTTCTCAGGGGCAGATCCGCACCGCAGCCCTGGCGCTGAAGCTGTCAGAATTGACCCTTTTGACCCAATGGTCAGGGGAGGCCCCCGCCCTTTTATTGGACGATGTGATGAGCGAACTGGATGCCCGCCGCCGCTCCCTTCTTCTGGAGCATATTAAGGGTGTGCAGACCTTTGTGACCTGCACTGATGAATCGGATTTAGCCGGGGCTCAGGCTCAGCAAAAGGTGAAAGTAACCTTGGATGAAAATGCGGGCCTGGCCCGGTTGGAATGTTAATACATAGGGAGGACAAGCCAATGAAAAACAAAAGCTTCTGGACTTTGCTCATCATCGGTGTGGTGTGCTTGGTCCTTTCGGCGGCAGTGTATCTCTTCGGCGGCGTCACCGAGGAGCTTACCGATGCCATTAGCTACCGCCAGAACAATAACGGCGGCAAGATCACCAATGATACCCAGATCAGTCAATCCTTCTTTTGCAAATACAACGACATCAAGGCCCTGATGCTGCGCACATCCACCTTTGGCAACACCTATTCATCCGGATATGCGGTGTTTACCCTGGCGGATGAAAAGGGCAATGAGATCGCCCGGCAGGAAATCCCCCTTACGGAGATTACGGATAAGGGCGCTGTAACCTTTGCCTTTGACCCCTTGGAAGGCACTGGCGGCCAGATACTGACCCTTACTGCCTCGGCCAAGGATATGGAGGCTGACAAGGC
>JAFUPO010000112.1 GCA_017481185.1 Clostridia bacterium
AGGAGATGGCCAGCAGCACCACGGCGGGGTGGATGCGGGTGGCCCCGGCCATGAGCCGGGGGGATAGGAGGGCGCCCTCCAGCTGCTGCACCAGGATCACCACGCCCAGGGCCCACAGGGTAGGCCCCAGGCCCAGGGGCAGTGAAAAGAGCACCACCGCAATGGCGGCCAGGAGGGGGCCCAGGTAGGGGATCAATTCCATCACGCCCATTAAAAGGCCCAGGAGCAGCCAGGCTGGCACGCCCGCCAGTGCCAGCCCCAGGGCGGTGAGGCCGCCCACTGCCAAGGAAAGGAGCACCTGCCCCCGCAAAAAGCCCACCAGCTCCCGGCGGGCCTCCCGAGCGGCGGCGACGGTGCGGGAGCGGCTCCCCAGGGGCACCCAGAGGCAGAGGTGGCGGGTGATGGCTTCACGATCCCGGAGAAAATAGAAGGCCAGCACCGGCGAGAGCATCAGCCTGCCCAGGCTGCCCGCCAGGCCGGAAAGCCGCTGGATCAGCCCCGGCCCAGCCTGGGCCAGCCACTGGGTCACGGGGGAAAGATCCATTTGCGGCAAGAGCTGGCGGCTGATGGGAAGGCCCTGCCACCAGGAAAGGAGCCCCTCCCACAGTTGGGGCAGAAAGGCCAGAACCTGCTGGGTTTGGCGGAGCATCACAGGCGCGATGAGGAGCACCATGAGGAGCACCGCGCCCCAAAGGGACATCAGGGCCAGGGTGGCGCTGAGGCTGGGGGAGAGGCGCTTTTCGTAAATCCGACAGATGGGAAGGGCCAATCCCATAAGGGCGTAGCCCGTTAGCACCTGGGAAGCCAGCTGGCGGAGCACCGGAAAGAAAAAGAGCACCAGAGCGAGAGCACCGATGAGCGCGGGAAAAAACCCGCGAGACATAGCTTTTTGCATAGAAGAAAAAGAGGGGCGGCGTTTTAGGCTGTTGAAGCGCCTTCGCCTAGGATAACAGGCTGAATAGTTGTTAAAGGCTGGGGCTGCCGCTGGGATTTATCCCAAGGCCACGGAGGGTAAGATGCGCGCAAGGGGGGAGAAGCTGGCTGCGCGCATCGCTCCCTCAGGGCCTTGGGGGCAGCTTACTGCAACCTCAGCGGGGCTTTGCCCGATAGCTTAGGCCCCTTGTTTCGGTTGATTTACGGGGCTTCACTACCACCGCTCCACAGCTTTTTTGATCATATTGGCTTCTTTGATGATGGCGCGCTTCCATTTGGGCGCGTTGGGGCTGAGCATCATGCCAGCGCCCAGGGCAAAGCCAGCCATGCCGGCCACAGCCATTTTACCAAGGCTCATGGGATTCCTCCTTTCTTTGAAGCGCTGCCAGCGGGGTCAGGGCGTCCAGGGAGGTGAGCACCTTAGTGGCGCTGCCGTCCTTAAGGAGGGTGTAGGCCTGGGTGAGCATCCGGCCAAAGCGATAATCGTCCAGGGGGCCTAGGGAGATCTCCAGGGCGGATACGCTCAGGTCGTCATCCAGGTACACATCGGTGACCATGCCCAGGCGCAGGCCGGAGGTATCCCACACGGGGCCCAGGCGCATTTGAACGTTTCTGGGCAGGCGCTGGGGCGGGGTTTGGGTCAGCACTGAAACTCCACCCAGGGCTGAAATTTGGCTGGCTGGGAGCCATTTGGCTCCACGAATACCGTTTCTGATGACCAAACCGCGAAGGCTTTTTCCACTTGGATCCAAAATGCCCTGTTCCACCTGGCCCTGCCTGCGGCCCTTAAGAACCACTGGCAGGCCGATCAACCGGTTGAGGCTGGTCATGGCGCACCTCCTTATGCCGCTGTGCGGGCATAGTGTGGCCCAGCCGCAGCCCACAGAGCCAGACAATTTGCCCCAGCCGGTGGAAAAACTTTACATTGCGCCAAAAGATGCGTCGATTTGCCCTTTTATATTTGAGGAAGATGGTGTATAATGGAACCATTACCGACGCAAAGGAGGGGGCAAGGTGCCTGATCTCAACGAAACCACGAAGTTCAAGCCCATCAGCGAGGAGGGCAGCGAGGCGCAGGAGATTCTGCTCCATGTTTACCGCGCCCTTCAAGCCAAGGGCTACGACCCTATCACTCAATTAACGGGGTTCATTATCTCCGGCGACCCAACCTACATCACCAGCCACAACCAGGCCCGCAGCCTCATTTGCCGCCTGGAGCGGGATGAGATCCTGGAGGAAATGGTTCGTTATTATCTGGAAGGCCATAAGGCATGATGGAAATACGGCCCCTGGGCAAAAGCGGGCTAAGGGTGTCGCGCCTGGCCTTTGGCACATTGACCATGGCGCCCATGCAGCGGGATCTGCCTCCCCAGAGGGGGGCAGAGCTGATTTTGCACGCCTGGGCAAAGGGGATTAACTTTTTCGATACCGCCGAGCTTTATGAAACCTACGAGCCCCTGCGGCTTGCGCTGAAACGGCAGCCGGGCATCCAGGTGAGCACCAAGACCTACGCCTACTCGCGGGAAATGGCTCAGACAGCCTTTGAAGGGGCGCGCCGCGCCCTGGACAAGGACGTGATCGACCTGTTTATGCTCCACGAGCAGGAGAGCAGGGAGACCCTGAGAGGACACCGGGAGGCCTTTGATTTCTTTCTGGAAATGAAGCAGAAGGGGCTTTTGCGGGCTGTGGGCGTCAGCACCCATCGGGTGGCTGTGGCGCAATATGCGCCCAGGTATCCGGGGCTGGATGTGATTCACCCGCTGCTCAACGTAAGCGGCGTGGGCATCCTAGACGGAGCACGGGAGGATATGGAGCGTGCTCTCGCGGGCTGCCATCAGGCGGGCATCGGCGTGTTTGCCATGAAGCCCCTGGGGGGCGGCCACCTATTGAGGGATCCCAAGGCTGCCTTTGATTATTTAAAGGGCCTGCCCTTTGTGGATGCGGTGGCCTGCGGGATGCAGAGCGAGGCGGAGATCGATGTGAACTGCGCCTACTTTGAAAACCGGGAGCCGGAAAGCGGTGCTCTTAAGAGCACACGCCATGCTCCCAGGGAGCTGATTGTGCAGGATTGGTGCCAGGGCTGCGGCAGCTGCGAAAAAAGATGCGGCCAAGACGCCATTCATGTGGTGGATGGCCGGGCTGTGCCGGATGAAAAAAAGTGCATCCGCTGCGGCTATTGTGCCCGGGTATGCCCGGAATTTTGCATTAAGGTGATTTAATGAACGAGCGTGTGCTCTGCCTGGATATTGGGGATGTGCGCATCGGCATCGCGGTAAGCGATGAGCGCCGGATTATCGCCCAGCCGGTGGAAGTGTATAAGCGGGTGGGCTGGGGGCCGGATGCAAAGCATATCAAGGCCCTGTGCGATCAGTATAAAACCACGTATGTGCTCTCGGGCTTGCCCCTGAATATGGACGGCACCAAGGGCTTTCAAGCCCAGAAGGTGGAGCAGTTCTGCCAGAAGCTAAAAGAGCAGGGCTTGCAGGTGTTTTTTCAGGATGAGCGGATGACCACCGTTACCGCGGAGCACGCCCTACTGGACTTTAACATGAGCCGCCGGGATCGGCGGCAAACGGTGGATAAGGTAGCCGCCGTGGTGATCCTACAGCAATGGCTGGACCGGGGCGCAGCCCCGACTGCATAAATTAAGAGAAACGAGGCCTATAGATCATGGAAGAGAA
>JAFUPO010000113.1 GCA_017481185.1 Clostridia bacterium
GCCGCCGCCGATGGCGATGGCTTCCTTGGGGCGGCCTGTTTCTTCATTGTAAGCGTCCAGCAGGCCCTGAACCAGGGTGCTGTTTTCCGGCACATGGTGGGGCGCTTTCAGGGTATCCACGGTGACGGTGATGCCGGGCAGGGCAGCCTGAATGGCCTTGAGGATCTGGCCGGGATCCGCCAGCAGGGGATAGCGAATATCCAGGGTGGCATAGAGCCTCTCCTGATTCACCCGGATGATACCCATATTGCAGGTCAGGGGGCCGGAGGTTTCATCAGCCATCTTCACGCCCAGGCTCTTTCCGTTATACTCCATGCCTACCGCGTCAGCCAGGGTCTTGATGGGGCCCTGAGCGCCCAGCTCCCGCAGGGTCAGAAGCAATTGACCAATGGCATTTTTGCCCCCCTCGGGGAAGGCTGCATGGCCGGTGACGCCGGTGGAGGTGATTTCAATGACGCCGTTTTTGTGCTCGGCGGCAATGTCAAACCCCATGGCCTCGCCGTAGGCTACTGCCGCCGCAGCCATGGCGTGGGTGCCTTCGATCACAGCCTTGGCCATACCGGGGATCACGTTGGGCCGCTCCCCTGCGTCAAAGGAAAGGATGTTCAGCCCCTGGCAGGGAGCGGGGGCGTTTAGATCCAGGTGATACAGCCCCTTCTCCGTATTGATCACGGGGAAGCTGGCGTCGGGGCTGAAGCCCTGCTGGGGCATCACGGCGTGCTGGGTATAGTAAGCCATATCCTCCCAGCCGGATTCCTCATCGCAGCCCAGGATCAATTTTACCTTGCGCTTAAGGGGCACGCCGGCGTCCTTCACTGCCTTCATGGCATACAGGGCAGCCACGGCCGGGCCCTTATCGTCAGAGGTGCCCCGGCCATACATCCGGTCCCCAACGATTTCAGCGGCAAAGGGATCCACCTGCCAGCCGTCCCCAGCGGGTACCACATCCAAATGGCAGAGGATGCCCAGGGCTTCTTCGTCAGAGCCTTCTCCCAGGGTCACATCCCCGGCGTAGCCTTCATAATTCTTCACAGCAAAGCCCATATCGGCAGCGTCTTGAAGAGCCGCGTCCAAGGCCTGCCGGGTCTCAAGGCCAAAGGGCGCGCCGGGAGCGGGCTCCCCCTTTACCGAGGGGATGCGGATCCACTTTTGCAGGGTCTTGACCAGATCGCCCTCCATGGCGGCGATGGCTTTGTTCATTTGTTCGTTCATGGGTAAACCTCCTTACAGGGCCAGGGCCTTTTTCAGCCGCTTAACGCCCTCAATGATATTGCGGTGGGGGCAGCCAATGTTGAAGCGCAGAAAGCCCTCGCCCAGCTCCTTGCCAAAGAAGGTGCCAGTGGTGAAGGCAACGCCCGCCTTGTGGGTACGCTCCATCAGTTCATCGGTGGTAAAGCCGTAGGCTCTCAGATCGATCCAGGCCAGGTAGGTGGCGTCCAGGGGCGTCATCACAGCCTGGGGCAGCTGGCGGGCCAGCTCTTCTTTGAGAATTTTGCGGCCCTCATCCAGGTATTCCATCAGGCCATCCAGCCATTCATCCCCGTGGCTCAGGGCAGCCCGGGTGCCCTCCAGGGCGAAAAGGTTGCCGCTGCGCACCCCGGCGGAGGCCATAAAGGCATCGATTTTCTTTTTCATCTCCTCATGGCGGGTAAACAGGTAGCTCTGCTGGAGGCCGGCGGTGTTGAAGGTTTTGCTGGCAGCGCAGAGGGTGACCACCTTGGCGTTGGGGTTATCGCCGGTAAGGCTCAGGGCAGGGGTGAACACCTGGGGCTTGAACACAAAGTCAGCATGGATTTCATCCACCACCAGGGGGATATGGTGCTTGTGCAGAAGGGCGAATAAATTAAGCAGCTCCTGCTTGGACCAGCTGCGGCCCACCGGGTTATGGGGGCTGCAAAGGATCAGCATTTTGCCGCCCTGGAGGATGAGGCTTTCCAGGTGCTCAAGATCCATCCGATAGCGGCCATCCTCGCCGGGAACCAGGGGATTTTCCATCAAAACGCGGCCCGTGCCGGTCACCGCCCGAAAGAAGGGCCCGTACACCCGGGTCTGGATGATCACGCCGTCTCCAGGCTGGGTCAAAGCCTGCACGCATACGTTAAGGCCTGTGACCACGCAGGGCAGCATGGAAACCTGCGCCTGGGTCAGCGTGAGGCCATGGCGGCGCTGCCAGTAGTTCAAAACAGCCTCATAATCGTCTTCCAAAGGCTCAGTATAGCCATAGGTGGGATGGGCGGCCCGTTTTAAAAGGGCCTCCTGAACCGCCGGGGGGCTGGGAAAGTCCATATCCGCCACCCACAGGGGCAGAATATCGTCCCCATGCTCTTGGCGGATCATGTCCCATTTTTCGCAGCGGGTGCCCATACGGTTCAAGCCTGCGTCAAAATATTCATGATTGAATTTCATCTGTATCGCTCCTTACCCTTTGGTGCATTGAATGATCCAGAAGCCGCCGCCCTTTTTGAGGGTAACTACCTCCTGAAAAAAAGTTTTAAGGTAGGCAATGGCTGACTCCGCCCCCTGCTGCTTGCGGATGACCAGAAAGAGCCGCCCGCCGGGGGTTAGGTGATCGAAGCTCTGGCGAAACAGATCATAGATGACCTGCTTGCCTGCCCGGATGGGGGGATTGGAGACCACCGCCTCAAAAGTTTCCCCCGCCAGGGCGGCAAGGCCGTCGGAAAGGAGCACCCGGGCGGTGAGCCCGTTCTCCTGAAGGTTTCGCCGGGTCAGGTCCAGGGCCCGCTGGTTTACATCGCACATCACCACATTCAGATGGGGCTGGGCTGCTTTGAGCGTGACGCCCACTGCGCCCCAACCACAGCCCAGGTCCAGCACCCGGCCCTGGAGGGGCGGCAGATTTTCCAAGAGAAGAGCTGTGCCCTTATCCACCTCGCCCTTGGAAAAAACGCCTGCATCCGTCCAGAAAGCAAGCTCCTTTCCCAGGGGTGAAGCGGTGAAGCGCCGGGGATGGCTTTCGCTTTCCGGCGCTTGGGTATAATAATGATCACTCATGGCGGGTCTCCTCCGCGGCGGCATAAAGCTGCGCCGCCTCTAAATCAGTCAGCTCCCGGTACTGGCCGGGGGCCAGGCGCTCATCCAATAAAAGGGGGCCAAAGGTCTCGCGGTGCAATTGGGTCACCTGCCGCCCCCGGGCTTCAAACATCCGCTTGATCTGGTGAAACTTGCCCTCCTGCACGGTCACCCGGGCCTGGGCTTCCTCAGAAGAGGATGAGAGGATCTCCAGCCTGCCGGGCTGGGCGATAAAATCCCCCAGGTTTAAGCCGGAGGCAAAGGCTTCCACATCGGCTTCATCCAAAGACCCGTCCACCCGGGCCCAATAGGTCTTGTCCACATGGCGTTTGGGGGAAAGGAGCCGGTGGGCCAGTTCGCCATCGGTGGTGAACAGTAAAAGCCCGGTAGTGTCCTTGTCCAGGCGGCCTACAGGCATACAGCCCAGGGTTTGGCACTTGGGCGGCAAAAGATCCATCACCGTGGCGGCCTTTTTATCCCTTGCGGCGGTAAGGATCCCTTGGGGCTTGTGGAGCATCAGGTGCAGGGTCAAGCGGGTATCCAGGGGCTGCCCATCCAGCGTAACGGTATCCTGGCCGGGGATCACGTTCAAGCCGGGATCCTTGGCCGGTTGGCCGTTTACCCCGACCCGCCCCTTGCGAATCATGGGCTGCACCTGCGACCGGGGCCCCAACGCCAGTGAAACCAAAAGGCGGTCAAGCCGCATGGGAGTTGTCCTTCTGTGCGCGGGCCTGGGCAAAGCAGGCCACCGCCAGCTTGCGCAGGGGCAGAAGGGGCAGGTAAAGCACAGCCACAGCCCCTGCCAGAATGTAAACGTACTGGGTCATATCGGGCAGGCCGAAGGTATCCAGAAACACGTTGATGATGTCCAGCACCATCCAGCCCAAAACAGCAAACAGGGAAGGAGCAGCAGGCTGTTAATAAGGCCCAGGCCCAATTGCTTTAAGCGGGAGCCATTCAGGCTGGCCACGGATGCGCCCATGGCCCACAGGTGGCGGTTGGCGCTTAGGCGGCACAGGCTGTAGAACATGGGCAGGGCCAGCAGGATGATGCCCAGAATCAGCAGCAGAATACCCTCCAGGAAGGAGCCGCCGATAAAGGAACCGATGCTGCCCAGGTAGCGCAGGGCTGTGAAGGCATCCATCTCGCCGCCGCCCATAAAGGCGAAATAGAGATAGGCCAGGGCAGCGAGCAGGGGCAGGGCCCACACCAGCGCCAGCAGGGCGTGGAGCAGGGAATGTTTCAGCTTCTCGCCGTAACGGTCAAGGCTCACAAGCTTGGGCGTGCAGAGCTTGCCGCCGGCGCTGAAATCCGCCATGGCCTCCGCCATGGAAAAGCGCAGGGGCCACACCAGCATGATCCACAGGATCGGAGCCAAAAGGGCCAGGTATTTCAGGCCGCTTCCGGAAGGAACCAGCAGGGTCATCAGGGGGCACAAAGCCAATAGGCGAATGGCGATGTGGAGCAGAAAACCGGCCAGCAGGTCGCCGTAGCGGCCCTTGGCCTGCTTGAAAGCCTGCTGCCAGGCGTTGGGTGCTTTCATAAGGGAGGCCTCCTCACGTACTCATTTCCTGCTTATTATACCGTACCCTCTCCCTCCTGGCAAGGAAAAAGGATTGGCAGCAGGGGGCGAGAATGTTATAATGGATAGGAACCTTTGAAAAAACCTGTGATGAAAACGAGGTTTTCGGTTTATGCGGGGTAGTGAACGGCTGCGCCAGGGCTTGGCATTGGCCCTGCCAGCCATGATGGAAAATTTGATGGTCACCCTCCTGTCCATGGTGGATACAGCCATGGTAGGCTCCCTGGGCAAGGAGGCTACGGCAGCGGCAGCTCTCAATGCCAGCCCTTCGTGGCTGGTGTCCTCAACGATCACGGTGGTGGGCGGCTCCATTGCGGTGATCATCGCTCGGCTTTGGGGGGCAAAGGATTATGAGCGGGCCGGGGTGTTCAGCCGCCAGGCCATGGTGCTGGGCCTTTTGCTTGGAGCGCTTTTGACCCTGGCGGGGCAGCTGATCGCCCCTCACTATCCTTACTGGATGCAGGCGGAGGCAGGGGTTATCCCAGCTGCGACAGCCTATATGCGCATCGTGTCCGCCGCCTATATTCCTCACACCCTGGGGTTGGTATTTTACGGCATTATGCGCGGGGCAGGGGATATGAAAACGCCTATGCGCATTTCGCTGAGCGTGAATTTGCTCAATGTGCTGGGCAACTTTTTACTGATCTATCCCAGCCGCACCCTCTGGGGGATCCCTGTTTGGGGCGCTGGCCTGGGGGTGGCTGGGGCGGCTTTGTCAACAGCTGTTTGCACGGCATTGTCGGCGGTGATCGGCGGCATTTGCCTCAGCCGCAGGCAGGATCCGCTGCGGCTGAGCCTTAGGCGCTCCTATCGCCCGGAGCGGGAGAAGCTGTGCAGCCTTTTGCGCCTGGGGATCCCCATGGCGTCGGAGCGGGTGATTATCAACCTGGGGCAGGTGCTCTTTTCCTCCACGGTATCCTCCCTGGGAACGCTGGAGTTATCCGCCCATCACCTGGCCATTACGGCAGAGGGCATCTGCTACAACCCAGCCTTTGGCATCTCTGTGGCAGCCACCACCGGTATGGGCCATGCCCTGGGGGCTGGCAAGGAGGAGGAAGCGAAAAAGATCGGCTGGATGTATTTGGCCATGTGCGCTGTGGTCATGGTCTGCGTAAGCCTGCTTATGTGGCTGTTGGCTCCGGCGATGATCGGCCTGTTTACGCCGGATGAGGAGGTGATCCGCTTGGGTGCCATGGCTCTGAGGATCGTGGCCCTGGCAGAGCCCCTCTTTGGCCTGTCTATTGTGGGCACGGGCATCCTGCGCAGCGCTGGGGAAACGGTAGCCCCCTTGGGCATCAGCATCGTGTGCATGATGCTGATTCGGGTGCCCCTGGCCATGGTGTTCAGCCGCATCTTTGATTGGGGATTGGCCGGAGCCTGGATCGCTATGGATATTGATTTGATTATTCGCGGCGGGCTGACCCTTGCCCGCTATGCCAGCGGCAAATGGAAGGAAAAAAGCCGCCAACTTCAAGCATAAGGAGAAAGAGCTATGAAAGCGCTGCTTGAAAAATACCGTTCCATGATTCTGTATGTGGTCTTTGGGGCGGGCACCACCCTGGTCAACATTTTGGTTTACGGGGCAGCCACCCGCCTTGTGGCCATGGACGAAATGTGGGCCAACATCGCGGCCTGGTTTTTATCGGTGCTTTTCGCCTATGTAACCAACCGTACCTGGGTGTTCGATTCCAAAGCCAGGGGCTTTGAGGCGCTGATAAAAGAAGCGGGCAGCTTTTTTGCCGCCCGCATCGCCACTGGCCTTATGGATCAGGGAATCATGTACCTGTGCGTAAAGGTGCTCGCCCTGCCGGATCTGCCGGTGAAGATCGCCTCCAACGTGATCGTGATCATCCTAAATTATGTACTGAGCAAATGGGTGGTTTTTCGCAAAAAGTAAGGTTAGCGGAATTCGCCAGCCAGGTTTTCCTTAAGCCATCGGCCGGGGTCATTTTGGCCCAGGGCCCACATCATCTTGGTCACAGCTGCCTCAGTGGTCATGTCGCGGCCTGAAAGCACATAGTCTGACAAAACCCGGCTGCCCACCTCATAGATAGAGAAGTCTGCCTTCTCATACAGGCACTGGGTTACCACCAGCACATAAATGCCGTGCTGAGCCATGAGCTTCAATTTATCCACCAGATTGCGGCGGATATAGTGCAGCCCTCCCAGGCCAAAGGCCTCGATGACCATCCCCCTGTAGCCGGAGGCAACGGCGAAATCCATTACATCCGGCAGGGTGCCGGGCATCAGTTTTAAAAGGAATACCCGGGGATCCAGCTTGTCCATAAGCTGGTAAGGCTCCTTCAAAGTGGGCTGGGGATGGGTGAAGCGCACGCCCTCGGAGTCTGCCAGGCCGCTGAGAGGCGCGTTCACCGAGTCGAAAGCGTCAAAGCTGGTGGTGCGGGTCTTCACCACCCGCACCCCGGAGATCACCTTGCGGTTAAAGGCCACGTACACCCCGGGAACCCCCTGGCGGCAGGCCTCCACAGCCAATGAAAGGTTGCCCGGCGCATCGGATAGGGGCGCGCCCATGGGCAATTGGCTGCCAGTGAGAATTACCGGCTTTTTAAGCCCTTGGAGCATAAAGGTCAGGGCAGCGGCAGTATAGGCCATGGTATCCGTGCCGTGGGTGATGACCACTCCGTCATAGGTGCTCAGGGCCTTGTCCACCGCCTGAGCCAGCCTGCGCCATTCCTCAGGCTGAATGTTGGTAGAGTCTAGGGAGAATACGTCCTCGCAGTGAGCGATGAGCGCCTGCTGCTCCTGGGGCAGATGGCTGATCAATTCCTGAGCGGCCATGGCCGGGGCCAGGCCGTGAGCGGTGGGCGCGCTGGCGATGGTGCCGCCGGTGGCTAAAAGTGCAATAGGCATAAAAGGGTTCCTCCCCTCAATTTCGCCTGCATCATATCAATTCCCAATGGGAATGTCAAGGGGTTTCAAAGATGGTTTGGCTAGTCATTGCAGGGTTCCTTTACCTGTGGCTGATCACGCCGCGGATTCCTCCAAGAGCGCTGTTTGCCTTGGGGGGAAAGCGCTATGCCCATCGGGGGCTTCATGACGGAAATCGGACGGTGATGGAGAACTCATTGGAGGCTTTTCGCCGCGCCCGTGCAAAAGGCCTTGGGGTGGAACTGGATGTGCAGCTTTCCCGAGATGGGGAGCTGATGGTTTTTCATGACGAGCACCTTGAAAGGGTCTGCGGCGTTTCGGGCAAGCTTGGTGAAAAAACAGCCCGGGAGCTAAGCTGCTTGGGGGTTCCCAGCCTTGAAGAAGCCCTGAAAGTGCTGGAGGATGCGCCTCTTATTGTGGAGATCAAGTATTACGGCGATTGGCGAACCTTGACGGATGAGGCAGTCAAACGAATGGCAGCCTACCCCGGCCCCTGGTGCATGGAATCCTTTCATCCGCTGGTGGTGAGGCATTTGAAAAAGCGGCATCCCCAGGTGATCCGAGGCCAGCTGGCCCTGGGAGCGGATATTCGCCGGATGGGTCATCCGGTTCGGGATTGGGTGCAAAAGCACCTTTTGCACCTGTTTTTTTCCCGGCCTGATTTCGTGGCGCTGGAGCTGGGGGCAGAAAAGGGCAATATCTCCTGGTGGGTGCTGAAAAAGCTGTTTCACACGCCCATGGCCTGCTGGACCGTGCGGGGCGAAAAGCAGGAAAGAGCCGCTCGGGAAAAGAATTATGATATGATTATTTTTGAAGAAAGCAATGCAAAGGAAGGCTGACAAATGCTGACCATTACCTCGGTGAAGAATCCGCAGATCGTGCAGCTTAAGGGGCTTAAAAACCGTTCCGCCCGGCAGGAGATGGGGGCCTATTTGGTAGAGGGGATCAAGATGGCCCAGGAGGCGGTGAGCCGCCCGGGGCTGGCCAGGCATTTGTATCTGACCGAGGCGACCCTGCCCCTGTTTGAAGGAGCGGGCTGCCCCGTGACCCTCATCACCGATAATGTGCTGGCAGCCCTGTGCGATACCAAAACCCCTCAGGGGGCGGTGTGTCTGGTGAACCTGCCGAAAAATGCGCCCCTGGGGAAGCGGATTATCGTTATGGACGGGGTGCAGGACCCGGGCAATGTGGGCACCATTTTGCGCACAGCGGACGCCGCCGGGTTTACCGGGGCGCTGATGTCCGCCGCCTGTGCGGACCCTTACAGCCCCAAGGTATTGCGGGCAACCATGGGCAGCATTTTTCGCCTGCCCATTCAAACGGTGAGCGATTTGCCTTCTGCTTTGAAGGAATTGGTGCAGCAGGGCTTCAGTGTCCTTTCCAGCCAGCTGGACGGGGAGCCCTTCTTTCAGCGGGGCAGCGTGGGCGAAAAGTTCGCCCTGGTCATTGGCAATGAGGGCAACGGCGTTTCGGACGAGGTAAAAGCCGCCGCCACCCATCACCTGGCCCTGCCCATGCGAGGAGGCGCGGAATCCCTCAACGCCGCCATCGCCGCCGGCATCATGATGTACGATTTAACCTGTAGGTGATTTTTGCGGGAGGGGACACTTTTGAGTCAAAAGTGCCCCCTCCCGCACCCACCCCCGAAAACCAGCATGGGTTTTAGTCAGAGTATTCTTCATACAATATGCCCGTGGTACAATAATGAAAGTTTTTTGAAGGAGGA
>JAFUPO010000114.1 GCA_017481185.1 Clostridia bacterium
GAACAAGCATGATCGTTCTTGTAACAGGGGGCTCTGGCTGCGGCAAATCCACCTGGGCGGAGAAACTGATTGCCTCCTTGCCCAATGAAAAGCGCGTTTACATTGCTACTATGCAGGTATATGATGAGGAGTCCCTTCAACGGGTGGCCCGGCATCGAGCCCAGCGGGCAGATAAAGGATTTCTTACCATCGAGTGGGAAAAAGATCTGTTAGAAGCGCCGGTGGAGGCGGGGAGCATCGTCCTTTTGGAGGATCTGGTTAACCTAACGGCTAATGAAATGTTTTCAGGGGGCGATGTAGGCCGCATTATTCCGGCCTTGAAGAACTTGGCAGCGCGCTGCCGCCATTTGGTGATGGTGACTAACGACGTGTTTTCAGACGGCGTTGTATATCCGGCGGAAACACAGGTTTATCTTGAAACTTTGGCGCAAGTCAACCAGGCGGCAGCCAACCTGGCGGATCATGTGGTCGAGGTTGTGTATACAGTTCCCGTGACCCTAAAGGGGGAAACAGATTGGACATTTTGAATTCGCTGATTATCGCTTTTGCAACCTATTCACGCATCCCGATGCCCAAGGCGGATTGGTCCCAGGCCAATAAGCGCTACACCATGTGTTTTTTTCCATTGGTTGGCTTGGCAGCGGGCGCTGCCGTGGTCCTCTGGTTGTGGCTGTGTGATACCTTGCGCCTAGGGCCTGTGCTTCAAGGGGCTGTGGGGGCCGTGATTCCCCTTTGGGTCACCGGCGGCATCCATATGGATGGGTTGATGGATACCATGGACGCCTTGGCCTCCTGGCAAAGCCGTGAGAAACGGTTGGAAATCATGAAGGATAGCCACACCGGCGCTTTTGCAGTGATTGGCTGCGCAGGCTATTTGCTGGTGCTGGCAGGGCTTTTGAGCGAGATGGAAGCAGCTTGGGGGCCGATGATCCTGCTGTGTTTTATCGCCTCTCGAGCCTTGAGCGCATGGGCGATGGCGACGCTGCCCTCTGCTCGCCCCCAGGGGATGCTGGATAGCTTTGCCCGGGCCTCTCACCGGCGGCGGGTGGAGCGATGGGCAGCACTTGGGCTGGTGGTGTGCGGCCGGCTGTGGGCCCGTGGGGGCGGCTGGACGGCGCTATTGTGCATGGGGGCCGCGGCAGGCTGCGCGCTCTATTACCGTCGGATGGCGTTGAAACATTTCGGCGGCGTAACTGGCGATTTGGCCGGGTGGTATTTGCAGACGACTGAAATGTGCCTATTGGTCATGGTGCTCATAGGAGGAAAGCTATGATGAAGCTCTATATCGGCGGGGCTTGGCAGGGCCAGGCGGATTTAGCCAGGCGGGAGAACCCGGGCACGGTGATTGTTGAGGATGTTCATGAGGCGGTTCGTCAGGCGCTGGGGGAGGGGATGGATCCTGTTCTTTTTGCGAAAAGCCTGTGCCAGGCGCATCCTCAAGGGGTATTTACTGCCAATGAGGTAGGCTCAGGGGTTGTACCAATGACGGCGGAGGATCGGGCCTTTCGTGAAGGCGCGGGCCGCGCCCTGTGCTACATCGCTCAGCAGGCGGATGCGGTGGTTCGGGTAATCTGTGGGATTGGGGTGCGCATTAAGTGAAATTTGTGCTGATCCGCCATGGGCTGACTCAGGGGAATTTGGAGCGCCGCTATATTGGCTGCCGGACGGATGAGAGGCTGTGCCCTGCTGGCGTGAAGGCTCTTGAGCAGCGGGCGTATCCCCAGGTCAGCCGGGTATTTGTCAGCCCCATGAAGCGCTGTGCGGAAACGGCGGCCATCCTGTACCCGCATATTACACCCGAGGCTGTGAATGATTTTCGGGAGTGCGACTTCGGGGATTTTGAGAACAAGTCTTACGAAGAGCTTAACGGTACAAAAGCGTACCAGCGGTGGATTGATTCCGGCGGGGAGCTTCCCTTTCCAGGGGGCGAAAGCCAGGGCGCCTTTGCCTGCCGGTGCGCTGATGCCTTTGACAAGCTGGCTGACAGTCTTAACGAAGACTGCGCTTTTATAGTTCATGGCGGAACCATCATGGCCATTATGTCGCGCCGAGCCTTCCCCCCAGGCAGCTACTTTGAGTTTCAAGTATCCAATGGGGAAGGATTTATCCTGGAGGCTAACGGCAGCTATACACGGTTATAAAAATGGACAGTATCCTGGATCACGGACAATAGAAAAAAGAGACCTCCTGTTGTAGAATAGAAACTACGACAGGAGGTTTTGACATGGCAAGGAAGTACACAAAGGTTGAGCAACTGACAGAAGTTGTGAGAGTGCGGCATGAACAAGGAGAAACATATGGAGGAATAGCAGCCAGTTATGGCTTGGAGAAGAAGCAGTTAAAGCAGCTGATGGAAAGATGTGAACATCAAGGCGATCCTACGGGTGATGCGCAAGCTAAACCTGCTGTCGGTAGTTCGTCGCCGCAGGGCATATACTCGTTACCAGCAGGCTGTTCACAAATACCCCAATCTGCTGAATCGCTGCTTCGATCAGATGCAACCCAATCAGTTCTGGGTGACAGACATCACCTACATTCCGATTCCCGGCAGTATGCTGTATATGTGTGCTGTCTTGGACTTGTGCGGAAAGGCTGTGTTGGCATGGAAAATTGGCTCCGATATGTCTTCTTCACTGGTCACAGATACCATTCGCGAGGCTCTGAAACAAGAAAAGGTCACTGGTGGACTCGCCCTCCACAGTGACCAAGGGTCTCAATACACATCCCAAGCATACTTCGACCTGACTCAAGAATACCATGTTTCTCCGTCTATGTCCAGCCCTGGCTGTCCTTACGACAACGCAGCGATGGAAAACTTCTTTGGCACCTTGAAAACCGAATGCTTGTATCGTGCTCACTTTACCTCACGGGCTGATGTTGAACAGCTCGTTTCAGAGTACATTGATTTCTACAATTATGAGCGTATTTCGCTTAAAAACGGCCTCACCCCGCTTGAAATCCGGGGCAAGGCCGCGTAAACTATCTTTATCTGCAACAGCGTTCTTCTTTTCTTCGTCCACTGTTCCGGGAACTGTCCATTTTTTAATGCCAGTTGAATATGTAGGCATTGATCATGGGATCATTATACCAGTATTTATTGCTGGACCAAACCAGCTTTTGAGGGTAGTTCAGCAGCTTGGCCAGGGCATCGCCCTTTTTGCGCATGGCATAGCGGGCGGAATTCATATGGCTGGTGTCTCGGCTCTTAAGGGAAAGGGAAGCGGTTTCAAAAGTCTCTTGGGCTGTGGCGTAGGATTCCTGGAAGGAGGCTAGGGATTCAGCCTGCTTCTCGTTGAGGGACTGGCTTTGGGCAAAGGCTATGAGCGTTTCGGCAACATTGAGATGTTTGGCCACGTTAAAACCGTCGCTGAGCAGCCATTTGGAATACTCGTAGCTGACATAATTCAGGGGCGGCACGTTGACCCCGTACACCTCCTGGATCACAGCCTGGCGAGTTTCGGGATCGTTAAAGGTAAAATTAAAGGTAAAGGTGCGGTACTTGCCGTCTAACCCGTAGGTTTTGGCCTGGCTCATATCAGTCCCTATAAGGGAAAGAGCAAAACTTGTAACATCTCCCAGCTTGATGTTGGAAAAGATGTTCAGTTCGCCGCTTAGCACAGCATCCACCACGTTGTTCAAAAGCAGCGGGTTGGATCTGATTTTGGTGAAGATGGCTTGAATCATTCGGCGCTGCCTATCTGTGCGGCCTAAATCGTTGCTGTCTTTTGTGGCATTTTTGCGGGCGCGAACATAGTCCATGATTCCTTGACCATCCAGGTGCTGAAATCCTGCTTGATAATACCGCCCCTCGCCGCCGTAGGACATATCCAGGTCAAAATCTACGCCGCCAATGGCATCGCCCAAAGCCACCATGGCCGGCACATCCACTGCGATATAGCCATGAATCTCAATGCCGCCCAGGTGCCAGCTAACGGCTTGGCAGGTTTTTTCAAACCCCTCCTCTAGGGTGGGAGCGCAGTTAACGGCAGCGTTAAGCTTGTATACGCCTTTCACGCCAGGCACATAGGTGAGGGAATCCCGAGGAACGGAAATAAGGCTCAGCTGGTTCTTATCCAGGTTCATGGAGGCGACCAGCACAGCATCGGTATGACATTCCTGAATCTCCTCTTTATACGCCTTAGAGGAATTGGCGGCATAGCCATGGTCAAGGCCTAGAAAGAGAAAATTAACAAACCGATCGGGCGTTGGGGTATAGGAATCAATAACCAGTGGGGTTACCAGAGGATTTTGAGACGCCTCCTCGGCAAGGATGCTCATTGGCATTGAAA
>JAFUPO010000115.1 GCA_017481185.1 Clostridia bacterium
CAGGTCGAATAAAATGCCGCGGTAAGCCATCATAACGCCTCCTTTCTGCGCAATGCCATTTTACCACAGCCTTTTCAGGTATGCAACGCGGTCAAAAGGTTCATACTGATAGCATCTTGGAAAAAGGATGGGAAAGCTATGAACGAGGAAAAGGATTTAAATGGTCAGCGGCAGATCACCCGGCGGCAGTTTTTGGCCGGCGCAGCAGCTTTGGTGGCTGTTGCGGCGGTTGCGGTTGTGGGTTTATCGCCTCGGGAAGCAGAGGCCCCCTCGACGCCCCCTGAGATCAGCCAGGTGGGCAGCGTTAGCCAGGATACGGTGGCGCAGGGATGCCAATTGGTGCAGACCCTGCGGTATACCCCCTGCGACCATGAGGTGACCCGGCGGCTGGAAGCCCCCACAGAGCTCATCGGCAAGGGTCGGGGCGATGTGGAGGCGGCCTATGACCAATGGCGTGTAACCAGCTTTGCCGCCCAGGAGATCACTATGGAGCAACAGCTGGACATCTATTGTGCCCAGCATATGGTGCTGATGCCTGATGAAACAGGTGTTTTGGGGATTTTGAAAACAAGTACGGCGATGCCCTGGCGTTCGTTCGCTCTTTGGAAACGGAGCTGGCAGCCCTGCCGGACGCAGCCCAGGAGGAAGTTCGCCTGGGCAAGGGTTTCGACAGCCTTCAAGACCTTGAACAATGGTTGGAAAGTGTAGAAAGCTAATCATTTCCCCTCCTTTTTTGGGCGCAGATGTGGTATACTATACCAGTCACAGCGTTAAAAGGAGGGTGCTTTCATTTTGAAGCGCATTGTATTAACTGGCGGCGGCACGGCAGGTCATGTGACCCCTCATTTGGCCTTGCTCCCCCATTTGCTTGAGGAAGGGTACGACATTCATTATATTGGCACGGAAAAGGGCATTGAGCATGGCATGATGGAAGGCCTCAAGGGCGTGACCTATCATGCGGTGAAAAGCGGTAAGCTGCGCCGCTATTTCAGCTGGCAGAATTTTATTGACCCCTTTAAGGTGCTGGCGGGCTGCCTGCAGGCGGTGGCGGTGATCCGCAAGCTTAAGCCGGATGTATGCTTTTCCACGGGCGGCTTTGTATCCGTTCCGGTGGTGTTCGGCGCTTGGCTCAACCGGGTGCCGGTGGTTTGCCATGAAAGCGACCTGACCCCTGGATTGGCTAATAAGATCTGTTCTCGCTTTGCAAAAAAAATCGCCACGACCTTTCCGGAGTGCGCAAAGGCTTTAGGTGAAAAAGCCCAGATGACCGGCACCCCCCTGCGCCCTGAGCTTTTTTCAGGCAGCCGGGCCAAGGGCCTGGCCCTGTGCAGCCTGGAAGGGACCAAGCCCGTG
The DNA here is from genome assembly GCA_017481185.1 of Clostridia bacterium. Next base: position 1,354 of record JAFUPO010000115.1, read on the forward strand.
CTTTTGATGATGGGCGGCAGCTTGGGCGCTCAGAGCGTCAACAAGGCTTTGCGTGAGGCGCTGCCGGAGCTGCTTACCTGGCTGGATGTGATTCACATCTGCGGCAAGGGCAATCTGGATGAAAGCTTGGTGGGCTTAAAAGGATACTGCCAGAAGGAATTTGTGTCCGAAGAACTGCCGGACATTATGGCAGCCTGCGACTTGGTATTGTCGCGGGCGGGCAGCAATGCTCTGTGCGAGTTCCAGGCCCTGGGCAAGCCGATGCTGCTGGTGCCCTATCCGAAGGGAGCCAGCCGCGGAGACCAGATTCTCAACGCCCAGAGCTACGAGCGCCGGGGTCTGTGCCATGTGCTGCCCCAGGAGAAAATGACCCCTGTTACCCTGGCAGCACAGATTCGTAGGCTGGAGGTTGATAAAGAAACCCTTGTGCAGGCTCTGCGCAATGCCCCGGCTGCGGACGGAACCCAGGCAGTGCTGAGCATGATCCATGCTGTTGAACGCTGATTTTTCTAAACATTGTCTTTGATAAGGCGCTGACCTCCTGCGCACAATAGCCGCGAGGAGGCGATCATTTTGATCAAAACATGGAGTTTGACCCTGATGTGCGTATCAGCTCTGGCGCTGCTGGCAGGCTGCGCCGGCAATGCGGATAACGCGCCCATGGCGTCCCCAAGCGCTATGCCAACGGAAACGGCTCAGCCCATGACGACGGATATGCCCGGCGTTATGCAGCCCAGCCCCACCACCATGCCTGCCGCCGAGGCGGCGGCCATCAGCGATAGCTCTGAGGCGATGCGCGTGGCAGATGCGGTGGAGGAGGAACTGGAAAAGCTTAGCGAAGTGGATGAAGCAGAGGTGCTGGTTTTCGGCAACATCGCGCTGGTAGGCGTTGAGTACGATGATCAGTATCAGGGCGGCACCACAGAGCGAATTCGGTCAATGGTGGAAGACCGCATCGGCACCGTGCACAACGGCCTTGAAAATGTGTATGTGACGGATGATCCTTTGCAGGTTTCGGCTATTGAAACCCTAAAGGATGCTTTAAAGGCTGGCGGAACCGCTTTTGCAGACATTCAAAATCAGGCTCAGGCCATCGTGGATTCACTGAGGCTGAATAATGGCGCTGCCGGTATGCCTACCAGTATGCCCAATGCCACGGGTATCCCTGGTACGGCTGCGCCCAGTGATGGGACGGCTACCTGACCTTGACCTTTCTTGAAAGCCTTGCGCATGATGCCATGATCAGCGCGGGGCTTTCTCTTTTTTGACTATGCGAAAAAGAGCTTACAATTATTCTGAGGCGCCGGCGCATCATCACCGGCCCGGTTGGCATAGACTGGTTTTCAGGGGAAGAGCCAGGGACTATACGGCAGGTGCGGTTTGCTTTCATCTGCTGGGCTGTTTGCCGGTGGGCGGGGTTTGCGCACTGCTTACCTGGCTGACGGCCCGGAAAGGGGAGCCTGCTGCCATCGGGCAGATGGTAAGCCTGGTCTTCGGGATGCTCATGGCCTGGTGGCTGGCGGGGATTGCTTTGATCCGCCCGCAGCCCAAGGCCTGGGCAGCTCCGCCGCCGGGCCGAGCGCGTCATGCCGCGCGTTACGTGTTCAGCGAAGCCATGGCCATGCTGACCGCCTGCGGCGCGGTGACGGCAGCACACTTTGGGTACAGCGGGCTATTAGGCTATTCCCACGCTTTTCTGGATGGGCTGGCGGTATGCGGCGCCATCTGGTGGGGTCAGGCAGTGGGCTGCCTGACCCTTCAGGCCTCCTCCCGAGATCGATACCATTTGTATATCGCCTTTGGAATTCTGGGGGCCTTGGCCCTGATTAGTCTGATCGGGTTGTTCAACTAAAAAAGGCTGGCTTGCGTCAAAGGCAGGCCAGCTGTTTTTTATAGGAGGATACAGATCATGCCGCCGTTGCCGTCGTTGATGATCTTTGAGAGGGTTTCTTGAACCTTATCCTGGGCGTCTGTGGGCATACGCATCAGCTTGTTGGACAGGCCCTCCCGCACCATATCATGGAGGGATTTGCCAAAGAAATGGGTATTCCAAATGCGTTGCGGATCGCTTTCAAACTCTTCCATTAGATAGCGCACCAGCTCCTCAGACTGCTTTTCCGTGCCCACTACTGGAGTAACCTCAGTTTCAATATCCACTCGGATCAGGTGCAGGCTGGGCGCATGGGCCTTAAGCTTCACGCCGAAACGGCTGCCTTGGCGCACAATCTCCGGCTCCTGGAGGGTCATTTCGCTCATGGCGGGGGTTACCAGGCCATAACCCGTTTCCCGCACGGAGCGCAGGGCCTCAGCTACATGGTCATATTCGGCCTTGGCGGCCACCAGCTCCTTCATTAGGGAGAGAAGATGGGCATCGCCGCGGATCTGGGTGCCGCACTCCTCACCCAGGATGCGGTTAAACAGCCCCTCCTTTAACGGCAGGCTGAAGGTGACCCGGCCTTCGCCCAGATGGGCCCCTTCGGCCCGCAGACCAGGGGAATACTCTGACTCGTCAAAGGCGTGAGCAAAGACGGATTGATCTCGCATCCTTTTAAGGCTCTGGCCGCCTTTGAGCACGCTATCCAGCACATGGGTGACTAGCCAGTGCGAGGGCTCCAGCGCATGAACCCAGGCGGGCAGCGCAACCTGAACCTCTCGAATGGGAAACTCAAAGAGCACGCTTTGCAAAACCTGCTGAATATCCTCTAGATCCATTTCCTTTACATTGAGCAGCAAGGCTGGCACATCGTACTTGCTTTCCAAGGATTCCCGGAGGGTTTGGGCCTCAGCAGCTTCAGGTTTTGCGCTGTTGAGCACAATCACGAAAGGCTTGCCCAAGGCCTTCAATACTTGAATGACCCGCTCCTCCGGCTCCACATAGGCGCTGCGGGGAAGATCGGCAACGGTTCCGTCGGTGGTGATGACCATGCCGATGGTGGCGTGATCGGTAATGACCTTGCGGGTGCCGATTTCGGCCGCCTGCTCAAAGGGAATATCCTGGTCGAACCAGGGCGTATGCACCATCCGAGCCGCCTGGTTTTCTGCAATGCCTAAAGCGCCCTTGACCACATAGCCAACGGAATCCACCATGCGCACCCGCAGGCTGGCCTGGTCTTGTATAGACACCTCCACAGCTTCTCCGGGTACAAATTTAGGTTGGGTAGTCATAATGGTGCGGCCAGAGCCAGATTGAGGCAATTCATCCATGAGCCGATCTCGCTTAGGCCCTTGGGGCATCCGGGGCAGCACTAACTCCTCCATAAAGCGGGCAATGAAGGTGCTTTTGCCCGTCCTTACCGGACCCACGACGCCGATATATACGTCGCCGTCAGTTCTTTCGGCAATGTCTCTGTATAGATCAAAATTTGGCTGTTCCATTCCCGTCCCTCCTTGTATGGCGTAGTTAGGACTATGCGCGAATAAAAGGGAATATACCCATTGCCAACGGTCGGGA
>JAFUPO010000116.1 GCA_017481185.1 Clostridia bacterium
CCCGCCCATGGCGGCGTGGTCAACAGCCAGGAGCTGTGCCTGCCGGTGACCTCCGGCGGCGTGCTGCCCTGCGGCTGCTCCGGCCGGTGGCAGGCCCATGTGTAAAATCGTTTATGAGGATAACCACCTGCTGGTGGCAGTGAAGCCCCCGAACCTTTTAACTCAGAGCGACCACACAGGCGATGGGGATATGCTGACCCTTCTCAAAGCCTATGTGAAGGAAAAGTATCACAAGCCCGGAGAGGTTTATCTGGGCCTGGTTCACCGAATGGACCGACCCGTGGGCGGCCTGTTGGCCTTTGCCCGCACCAGCAAAGCCGCTTCCCGTTTAAGCCAGCAGGTTTCCTGCCATCAAATGGGCCGCGAGTACCTCTTGGTCTGCCTTGGCACGCCTCCTGAGCGCTTTACACTGACAGACTGGCTCTTAAAGGATGAAAAGCTGAACCGGGTCTCCTCGGTGCCTGAGGGCACCCCAGGGGCCAAGAAAGCCATCCTCCATGGGCACAGGCTTGCCAGCAGCGATGGGCTTTCACTGGTAGCCGTGCGGCTGGAAACAGGCCGCGCCCACCAAATCCGGGTACAAATGATGACCTGCGGGCATCCTCTGTGGGGGGATAACCGCTACGGTCAGGGCAAGCCCGGGCAGCAAATCGCCCTGTGGGGCGCCAAGCTGACCCTCACCCACCCCACCTTAAAAAATCAGATGACCTTTTACGATCTGCCTTCAGGCAGCGTTTGGGATCACTTCAAGGAGGACTTGACTCATGGGGAAACCCTTTTCCTATGAACTCATTAAAACCTGCAAGCAGTCCGGGGCCCGGCTGGGCGTTTTGCACACGCCCCATGGGGACATTGAAACCCCCATTTATATGCCGGTAGGCACCGTGGCTACGGTGAAGGCCATGAGCCCCCTGGAGATGGAGCAGATTGGCACCCAGATCCTGCTTTCCAACACCTATCACCTGCACCTGCGCCCCGGCGAAGACCTGATCAAGGAAGCGGGCGGCCTGCACAAGTTTATGAACTGGCATAAGCCTATTTTGACGGACAGCGGCGGCTTTCAGGTCTTTTCCCTGGCAGGCATCCGCAAGATCAAGGAGGAGGGCGTGACCTTCCAGAGCCATCTGGACGGCTCCAAGCGCTTTATTTCCCCCGAGGTCTCCATGCAGATCCAGCAGGATTTAGGGTCTGACATTGCTATGGCCTTTGACGTGTGCAGCCCCTACCCCTGCGATCACAAGACCGCCAAGGAGAACATGGAGCGCACTCACCGCTGGGCCAAGCGCTGCCAGGCTTACCACACCCGGGAGGATCAAGCGCTGTTCGGCATCGTTCAGGGCGCCTTCTACAAGGACCTGCGCATTGAAAGCGCCAAGGTGCTCTCGGACATGGATTTTATCGGCTACGGCATCGGCGGCCTCTCCGTAGGCGAACCCAAGCCCATCATGTATGAGATGCTGGATGAGATTCAGCCCTATATGCCGGTGAACAAGCCTCGCTACCTGATGGGTGTGGGCACCCCTGACTGCTTGATTGAGGGCGTAATCCGCGGCGTGGATATGTTCGACTGCGTGCTGGCCACCCGTATCGCCCGCAACGGCACCATCCTCACCAGCAAGGGCCGCGTGGTGATTAAAAATGCCCAGTTCGCCCGTGATTTTGGCCCCATGGATGACGAGTGCGACTGCTACGCCTGCAAAAACTTCTCCCGGGCCTATGTGCGGCACCTATTCAAGGCTCAGGAAATTCTGGGCGCGCGTCTGGCCTCCATCCATAACCTGCGGTTCCTGATCCACTTTATGGAGGAGATCCGTCAGGCTATCCGGGAGGACAGGCTCCTTGACTTCCGTAAGGAATTTTACGAAAAGTACGACCTGACCAAGAACTTCTAAGGTCAAAATAGGCCTTGCATACCCATGGAAAACTTGTTATAATATGAGTACTGTTCATTACTGAAAGGGGATTTTTCCAATGGCTCTTGATCGTCTGTTTGGCATCGCTACCGCCGTTGCTGAAGCTGCTGCTACCACCGCTGATGCCGGCACCGAAACGGCTGCTCAGGGCGGCATCGTTGAAATGCTGGTTTCCTTCCTTCCCATGATTCTGATCTTCGTGGTGTTCTACTTCTTTCTGATCCGTCCTCAGAAAAAGAAGGATCAGAAGGTGAAGGATATGCTGGCTGCCCTGAAGGTGGGCGACCGCGTATGCACCATTGGCGGCATCTATGGCACCATTACTGCCATTAAGGATGATACCATTACCCTGTCTGTGGGCAAGGATAATGTGACCCTGGTCTTCGCTCGCTGGGGTATCCGCAATGTGGAAGAGGTTTCTGTCGAAAACGACGCAGAGATTCTGAACTAAACAAGCCTTTTAACAAGCCCATCGGTCACATAGGCCGGTGGGCTTGCTTGTTGGTCTGACCCTTCTCTTATGAGAAGGGTTTTTTATTTGCCAGGCCTGCTTGGCGGCTGGTTTTTCTCATGGGCGTTAAAGGCCTCCTCCAAGGCATCTGCCAGATGGGCAAGATCCAGCTGCGGCTCCTGCTGCACCTGCGTGATCACTGCCAGCAGCCGTTGAATCTTGCGGCCTTTTGCCTCCAGCGTGATCATATGCTGATCCAAAATAGTGTTCAAGCTTTCCCGGGAGGCAATCATCCGCCCGATCTCTTCCAGTGTGAATTCCATGCGCCTCAAAACGCCGATGCGCCAAAGCGTATCCACATCCTGGCGTGAAAACTCTGTATAAACTCGCCCGCCGGTCATCTGCTGGCAGGGCTTAATCAACCCCCGCTCGCAATACAAGCGTACCGCCCTTGGGGTCAGCCCGGTCATTTCACACACCTGTTTAATCTTCATTCGTATCCCACCCTTTGCTCAGAAATATCATAAGCTGTTCCCTAGGGTGATTGTCAATAGATTTTCATAATTTCTTTCTAATTTTTTCTCTTTTTCTTAACTATTTTTTAATCTATTGAGCTTTTGATACTGAAATCAGCAACACTGCTTTTGCCGACTACCCTTTTATCGGCGCTGCTTTAGGCATGAATATTACTTTTTGCCGCTCGTATGCAAGGGGTAAAACCTTAGGCTCTTGCACGGTTTACCACGAATCGAGTGTTTTCGCACCTAAGCCCGCTCCTATTCCCCAGGCTGGTGACAGCAGCCGCTTAAGGCTGTAGCACTTCATGCTGGCCCTGAGCTGTTCTGCTTTAACCTCTTGCAGTGGAAAAGGGCAAATGGCTGATACCAAAGGAATCCTCCCAAGGGCGAGCGTATTGCTCATCCCTTTTAAGCATTTAAAAAGCGGCGCTCTTGCGCCGCTTAAGGAGCTTCTATACTTGCTTAATTCGCTTCCTTCGCATAATAGAAGGTCAGGCCAATGGTATCCATATAATAAGAGAGATAGCCGCTGTCATACAGGCCGATCATCATCACGCTGTCGCCGCTGCGCAGCACCAGATAGGTATCGCCTTCCACAACGCCGCTGGCGGAGATGGTGGAGCCCTCCTCAAAGCCAGGCATTGTGACCACGCCATCCTGAATGTGGAAGGTGGTGTATCCCTCAGGAACGGTCATGGTCTTCTCACCCATCGCCCCAATCTTGCCGACCCATTTGCCGTTAAAGTCCTCCAGCTTAACGTCCGTCCTGAGGGTGCCGGGATCGAAGGTTACTTGCTCCATCTGGATCGCTTCCTTCTTTTCGGACTGACAGGCGGTTAGGCTCAAAGCCAGAACCAGAATCAACAACAGGGCCAACAGCTTTTTCATCAGAATTTTCCTCCTCATTTATAAACAGGGCGCTCCCCTGCCAATACCTATCTTGCGCCAGCCCTCAGCTGGGCGAATTCTTCACACGTTTATTTATACTGCCAAACAGCCTAATCCGAAATCCATTATACCCTATTTTCAACCGCATTTCCAGCCCTTTTATTGCTCAAGTGGCATTTGAAGCGTTTTTCTTTGCCGATGGATGGGAATAATAGCCCCAGGAGGCGCGCAAATGACCTTGAACGATATATTATCCCTGATTGGCGGGCTAGGCTTATTTCTCTTTGGCATGAAGCTGCTCAGCGACGGTTTGGAAAAAGCAGCTGGCGATCGCCTAAGGCATCTGCTTGAGGTGGTTACCAGCAACCGCCTGCTGGCTGTTTTAGCGGGTGTATTGGTCACCGCCCTCATCCAAAGCTCCAGCGCCACAACAGTGCTCGTGGTCGGCTTTGTAAATACCCATCTGCTTTCCCTCTCCCAGGCTGTTGGGGTTATCATGGGCGCTAATATTGGCACCACAGTGACCTCGCTGATGCTTTCTGCCAGGCTTAACTTTGGCTCTTTGTTTGCAGGGCTTGGACTGGTTTTTACCTTTTTTCTCCGGCGTAAAGCGTTTCGTCACTTAGGATCCGTTTTTATGGGGCTGGCGATTCTCTTTGCTGGTATGGAGGGCATGACTGCGGCCATGGCGCCTCTACGCGACTGGGAAGTATTTCACACGCTCATGAGCGGTGTAAGCCATCCTCTCCTGGGAGTTTTGGTCGGGGCTGTAACCACGGCGCTCCTGCAAAGTAGCTCAGCCTCCATCGGCATCCTACAGGCTCTTGCTGCTCAGCAGCTGATTCAGCTTCATGGCGCGGTGTACATTCTCTTCGGGCAGAATATTGGCACCTGTGTTACAGCGCTGTTAGCCTCTGCTCGCACAAATGCTACGGCTCGCCGGGCAGCTGTGGTGCATTTGTTGTTCAATGTGATCGGCACGGCCATCTTTGTGCTGCTAGCGTGGCTGATGCCTTTTGCCTCATTTATTCAAGGCCTTGCTCCAAACAACCTGCGCCTTCAGGTTGCGCTTACCCATGTGATCTTTAACGTTACAACCACGCTGCTTCTGCTTCCCTTTGCGCATTTATTAGAGGCAGCTGCTTGCCAGCTTGTGCCCAATGCAGATGAGTCTCTAAACCCTAAGGCGCTGCATTATTACACCCCAATCCTCCTTGACACGCCAGCCATTGCTGCGCATCAGCTCATTCATGAAACGAGGCGTATGGCCCAGCTGACCCGAACCGTTTTTCAACAGGCCATTTCGTGCCTGCATCATTGGGATGATGCTGTTGCGCACAGTATTGCTGCGTCTGAAGAGGTGCTTGACTTTCTTAACCTGTCCATTACCTCTGCTTTGGTAGAAACCAAAGCCGCCCATTTAACTGAGCGCGATGCGGCCAGGCTTGGAGCGCTGTTTCACATTGTTAACGATCTTGAGCGTATCGGCGATCACAGCGTCAATATCCTTGAATCTGCAATGGCAGGTCGCCAAGATGTATTTCATCTCTCAGATGCTGCCGCGAAAGGACTGGAGGAGCTCATTAGCCAAACCACAGCCATCCTTCAAGGGGGATTAGGCGGCCAGCCCGTTGAGACCCTTGAAGCCTCTATCGATGCTTTAACCCTCCGACTGCGCCAGGAACACGCCCAACGCCTTGAAAGCCGCCAATGCAGCGCTGCGTTCAGCCTAATCTACCTGGATATGCTGACAGATCTTGAGCGCATCGCAGACCATGCTCATAATATCTCCGAGCTGACGAATGTCTATGGGCTAACACTTCAATAAGCTGAAGGCTGCTCCTTACGTCTCTCGCGGCCGCCTATTTCTTTAGCCTACCTTGCCCCATGTGCTGCAATCTCTTTCTTGAGTTCAATAGTGCTCCAGCATCGTAACTTTTTAGCTTGACCTCTCGCCGCTACTGAGGGCTTATTTTTCGTTTTGAAAGCGCCTAATAGAGGTGCCATTCTTGCGCTATCCTTATGGGTTTAACCTAATTTGTTTTGTCTCTTCACAAAAGAAAACCCTTTCCTGATGAAAGGAAAGGGTTTTGCTTATAAAGCTTGCATTAAGCCAGCTCGATGATAACCATCTCGGCAGCGTCGCCGCGACGGGGCCCCAGCTTGTAGATGCGGGTATAGCCACCGGCGCAGTTCTTTTCCGCGTTGCGGGCCTTGAACTTGGGGCCGATCTCGCGGAAGAGCTTCTCAACCACAGGATGCTTGTTGTCCTTGGTTCGCTCCTTGTAATCCCGCTTGTCCTCGCCGGGCAGCTTCTGCTCCTTGAGGTCATACAGGTAAGCCATCATCATGCGGCGGGCATGAAGCTTAGAGGGCAGGTCGTTGGTGACGGTGATGTTCACCAGCTGGCCCTTATCATTGTGGAACTCTTTATTCACTTCCACGGTGTTGTCGCACTCGCGGATAGCCAGGGTGATCAGGCGCTCAGCAACGCGGCGCACTTCCTTAGCCCGGGCTTCAGTGGTCTCAATACGGCCGTACCAGATCAGGTTGGTCACCTGGTTGCGAAGGAGCGCCTTGCGCTGATCCGCCGTGCGGCCCAGTTTACGTTGATGTGCCATGGGGAATTTCCTCCTTTACGCGGCAAAGACTATTTGCCCGCGTCTCATTCTTCGTTGGGCCGCAGACCCAGACCCAGAGCAGCCAGCTTCTGTTCCACTTCCTCCAGGCTCTTACGGCCCAGATTGCGCACCTTCATCATGTCTTCCTGGTTGCGCTGAACCAGTTCATACACGGTGTTGATGCCGGCACGCTTCAAGCAGTTGTAAGCGCGGACGGACAGATC
>JAFUPO010000117.1 GCA_017481185.1 Clostridia bacterium
ATGACAGGGTGATTATAATACCCATTAGCTTGAGGCCGCAAGGCTTAGGGCTATTTGATAATGCAGAATAGGCAGATTTACTACTCAGGACGTGGGAGTAGCTATATCTGCCCATTTTTGTACACCCTCACGTACCATATTTTGATTACAAACAGCTTGCTGCGGACCCTTGGCTCAACTCTGGTAAAGCACTGGCTGTTTTGTATACCTTGCTACATTTTACTACATCACAAGGGAGGTTAAGATACCATGAACATGTTCCTCAAGAACGACAACTCCAAGATCCACAATCTGGTTCTCGAACAGATCAAGGATGTGGAAGGCTGCCTGCTGAGCTACACCAACTTCCTCAAGGGTGCTGTCAATCCCGATACCGATATCGAGACCCTGCGCTCCCTGGCCGTGGGCGTCAACCAGCTGGAAAATGCTGCTGACCGTTCCCTGCGCGTCATGATCGATTCCCTGTCCTCCAGCCTGCTGCCTGCCACCCGCTCTGAAATGATCGAAGTCGGCACCAGCTGCGACAACATTGCCAACAAGTGCCAGCAGTCTGCCAAGAAGATCGTGCTGACCAAGTTCCACTTCCCCAAGGAGTATGCCGACGACATCATGAAGATCAACGGCATCATCGGTGAGGAATTCCAGCTGCTGGTGAAGGCCATCGGCCTGCTGTTCACCAACTTTGGCGAACTGCTGAAGGACCACAGCATCCTGGATGACATTCGTGCCAAGGAGCACGAGGTGGACGTGATCGAAGAGAACCTGTATGAGCTGATCTACGCCAAGGAAGAGATGCGTCTGTCCGAGCGTACCATGATCGCCGATATGGTTGAACTCACCTGCGATCTCGCCGACATCATCGAAGACATTGCTGACAAAATTCAGATTATGCTGATCACCAGAAAGGCCTGAAACTAAAATGATCTATCTGCTGTTGTTTGCCGGTCTCTTTATGGGCTGGTCCTTGGGTTCCAACGACGCCGCCAACGCCTTTGGCACGGCTGTCGGTACGGGTATTATCAAGTACAAGCACGCCATCATCATCATCGCTGTGCTTGTTCTCGTCGGTGCTTTCCTGCAAGGTTCTGGTAACATTGACAGCGTGTTTGAGCTGTCTGCCAGCAATAAGGTGTCTGCCTCCCTGGAGGACGTGCAGGCTGCCATCGCCAACGATACCGTTGAGGATCTGCGGCTCAAGTCCGCTTTGAAGGCTTTCATCATCTTCACTTGCGCTGCCTTGACCGTGCTTCTGATGACCGTACTTGGTTTCCCGGTCTCTGCCAACCAATCCATTACCGGCGCTATCATCGGCTGGGGTCTGTGCTACGCTAACTATGCCGATCCTGCTGTGCAGGCCGTGAACCTGCCTCAGTTGGGCAAGTTCGTGTCTACCTGGCTCTTGAACCCCCTGGGTGCAGGTATCATCTCCTTCTTGCTGACGAAGTTTGTACACGTCTTCCTGGAGAAGAAGCTCATGAGCCTGACCAACTATGACCGTGTGCTGAAGATTGGCTACCTGGTAGCCGGCGCCTATGCTTCCTACAGCATTGGTATGAACTCCTCTGCCAACGTGACCGCTCTGTACTATGACGGTTTCTTTGCCCAGACTGGTGTAGCTGCTAACCTGCTCACCGATGCTCAAGTTACTGCCGTTGTTGGTGCTGCCGCTATCGCCCTGGGCGTTCTGACCTATTCCAAGAAGGTTATGATGACCGTGGGCAGCTCCATCGCCAACATCAACCAGATTGAAGGTTTTGTCTGCATCATCGCTATGGCCTCTACCATCGTGCTGATGGGCACCTTCATGGGCATCCCCGTTTCCACCTCTCAGGCTGTGGTTGGTGCCGTCATGGGCGCTGGCCTGACCAAGGGTGTGAAGAACGTAAACTTCGGCGTGATGAAGAATATCGGTCTGGCTTGGCTGGGTTCTCCCACCATCGCCGGTTTGATGACCTACATCATCGCCTTCCTGACCCGCGGTTACTTTGGCTAATTGACCTCCTTAAAATAGAATCATTTTTTCCCGCAAAGGGGCCGCTTTTCTGCCATGAGGAAAGCGGTCTCTTTGTTTGTATAGGCAGGGGCCTTTCTGGGCATCCTTGGTAAGGAAGCCTGGGAGGAGGGATGGCCGGTGTCTATCGGCATGGTGTTGTTGACGGCAGTTGCCGTACTGGTTTTCTTCGGCGTGACACAGCGGGTGCTGGACAAAATGCGGCTTACAGATCGCGCAGCGCTGCTGATGGTGGCTGCTATGTTCTTTGGTGGCTTGATTCCTAATCTGCAATTTGGAATGGTCGAGGTGAATATTGGCGGCGCGCTGGTGCCTTTGGGCATTTGTTTGTATCTGCTCATTAAGGCAGACAGCGGTAAGGAGGTGGCGCGGGCGCTGATCGGCTCCTGTGTCACTGCTGCTGCGGTTTATTTCCTAGGGAGCTGGATGCCTAACGAGCCGGAGGCCATTGGCATTGATCCCAATTATGTGTATGGCCTGGTAGGCGGCCTGGTGGCCTATATCCTGGGCAGAAGCCGTCGAGCTGCTTTTATCTGCGGTATCCTGGGCGTTTTGCTGGCCGATGTGGCAATCGCCGTTATGAACTGGGGCCAGGGGATCCAGCAGCCGCTGGTTTTAGGCGGTGCTGGCATCTTTGATGCCATGGTGATTTCCGGCCTTGCGGGCGTCATTCTGGCGGAGCTGATTGGCGAAGCGGCGGAGCGAATGACCAGAGGCAAGAACCCGCCGGATACCCGTCCCATTGAAAACCCCCTCAAGGATAAGGAAGGAGGCAAGGCATGAGCCGCATCGCTGTTATCCTGCTGATTCTGTGCCTGTTTCCCTGGGCAGCGGTGAGCGAGGTCGAATCAGTCTATACCCTGGTGGATGAAGAGGGCCATGAGCTTACAGACATCAATCATCAACCCAGCGCTGGGGATGAATACATCGCGTCGGATAACCAGCACTACCGGGTGACTCAGGTGGATGAGAAAAGCAAAAAAGCGGTAATGGAGCTGGTTGGCGCTTACGCCATGCCGGATGTTTCCTGGTTGGATGAAGCTGCTGCCCTGCAAGTTAGCGCTGCCCTGGGGGATAAAAAGATTGCCATGTACTGCACCCACTCTGATGAAAGCTATGTGCCTACCGATGGCACTGAATCCGATGAGCAGCGGGGCGGCATCTATGATGTGGCTGGCGAATTGGCCGATCAGCTGCAAAGCAAGGGCGTAAAGGTAACGCTGGACACCACTACGCACAATCCCCATGACGCGGGGGCTTATCGCCGCAGCCGGCAAACAGCGGTGAAGCTTTTGAAGGCAGCCCCTGACGCCATTTTTGATGTGCACCGCGACGGTATTCCGGATCCTGACCAGTATACCCTCACCATGGGCGGTGAGAAAATGTCTAAGGTGCGGCTGCTGGTGGGCAAGGGCAACCAAAACGCCAGCGCCAATAAGGCCTTTGCCACCCAGCTTAAAGCGGTGGCGGATAAAGTTTATCCAGGGCTCATAAAGGATATTTACATGGGCAAAGGCGCTTATAATCAGGATCTTTATCCCCGCAGCGTGTTGCTGGAGATGGGTACCCACACCGTTTCAAAAGAAAGAGTAATCAACGCCGCAGACCCCTTGGCTGATGTGATCTACCGTACCCTCTATGGGGGCGTCACCGGCGCAGCTGGCGCTAGTGATGCAGCGGGCACTGCGCCTTCTCAAACGGCCGAGGAGTCCAATGCGGGGGCCGGCACGGGCATTGGGTGGGTGCTGGGCGTGCTGGCCGTAGGCGGCGGCATCTTCGCCCTGCTTTCAACAGGGTCTTTCAAGGGCGCGGGGGAAAAGATGAAGCGCACTGCCAGCGAGGTAACAGGAGGCCTGCTGGGTAAAAGACCGAAAAAATAAATCCAGCAAAAGACGAAAGGGCGGCCTTTCGTCTTTCTTGATTTTGTGTTATAATTAAAAAGCTGTATGTACGCTTTTAAATACGGAGGATGCCTTTATGTATAAGCCAAAGGTGCAGTCTAAGCAGTTGGATCTGCTCATGCAGGCGGTATTGGAGCTGGAATCCATGGAGGATGCCTACCGCTTTTTTGAGGATGTGTGCACCATTCAAGAACTCAAGAGCCTCGCCCAGCGAATTGAGGTGGCCGCCCTTTTGCGCAATAAGGTCACCTACCAGGAAATTGCCCGCCGGACAGGCGCCTCCACAGCTACCATCAGCCGGGTGAATCGTGCGTTCACCTACGGGGCGGATGGTTATAACCGGGTGCTGGATTCCCTGGAGAGCCAGCATCTTTTAGATGATCTCCAGTAAGCAAGAGAAAGAGGATAAGCAGATGGATCTGACGACCCTTAACCCCCAGCAGCTTAAAGCAGCTTCCACGCTGGAGGGACCCGTGCTGGTGCTGGCAGGCGCTGGCAGCGGAAAGACCCGTGCGCTGACCTACCGGGTAGCCAATTTGATGGATCATGGGGTGCAGCCCTGGCGCATCCTGGCCCTGACCTTTACCAACAAGGCCGCCAAGGAGATGCGGGAGCGCATTGAGAAGCTGGTGGGAGAGCAGGCCAAGGATGCCTGGATATCCACCTTCCATGCTACCTGCGCCAAGATTCTGCGCAGAGATATTGATAAATTGGGCTATACCCGTTCCTTTACGATCTATGATGATGACGACCAGATGAGCGTTATCAAGGATATATTGAAACGGCAGAATATTGACGAAAAGTTTTTGCCCCCTCGGGAGATTAAGGCCAAGATTTCGGATGCCAAAAATAAAATGCAAAACTCCCGAGAGTGGTTTGAAAAAAGCCCCAGGGATTTCCGCAGCCAAATGATTTACGATGTATTTCATGGGTATGAGGAGCGCTTAAAGGCTGCCAACGCTCTGGATTTCGATGATCTGATCCTTAAGACCCTGGAGCTGTTTGCCGATCATCCGCCCGTATTGGAAAGCTACCGTGAAAAGTTTCAATATGTTCATGTGGATGAATATCAGGATACCAACTACGCTCAGTATATGCTGGTGAAGCTGATTACCGCCAAGTCCCGCAACCTGTGCGTGGTGGGCGACGATGACCAATCTATTTATGGCTGGCGAGGGGCTGACATCCGCAATATCCTGGATTTTGAAAAGGATTATCCTGATGCCACGGTGATCAAGCTGGAGCAAAACTACCGGTCCACCGCCAACATTCTTGACGCAGCCAATCAGGTTATCGCCCATAACGTGGGCCGCAAGGAAAAAGTGCTGTGGACGGAGTCTGGCGAGGGTGACCCCATCAAGCTGTTTAAGGCTGGGGATGAGCGAGAGGAGGCTGCCTGGGTCTGCGATCGCATCCAGCAGATGAACCTAAACCGCGTCCCGGTGGGCGATATGGCCATCCTGTATCGCACCAATGCTCAGAGCCGTGTGCTGGAAGAGATGCTCATGCGGGCGGGCATCCCCTATAAGGTCTTTGGCGGCCTCAGATTCTATGACCGCAAAGAGGTTCGAGATATTGTTGCCTATCTGCGGGTGATGATTAACCCGGCGGATGATGTGTCTCTAAAACGTATCATCAACCAGCCCAAACGCTCCATTGGCGATGCTACCATCGCGGAATTGAGCCGCCATGCTCAAGCCAATGAGATGCCGCTTTTCAGCGCCCTAATGGACATTCCAGAAAGTCTTTCGGCCCGTCCGCGCAAGTGTGTCAGCGATTTTGCAATGCTGCTCAACCAGCTGATCGCTATTAAGGATGAGCTTCCTTTGGGCGAGTTTGTAAAGACGCTGATTGAAAAGACCGGCCTGAAAGCCCAGTACGAGCAGGATAACAGCGATGAAAACCGGGCACGGCTGGAAAATATCATGGAATTCCTCACCGCTGTGACTGAATTTGAACAGGCGGCGGAGAATCCTACCTTGGAGGACTATCTGGAAAACGTGGCCCTGGTCACCGAATTGGATCAGGCGAAAAATCATACGGATTATGTGACGCTGATGACGCTCCATAGCGCTAAGGGCCTGGAGTTCCCGGTGGTGTTTATGACAGGCCTGGAGGAAGGGGTATTTCCCAGCGGCCGCAGCCTGATGGATGACAGCCGCTTGGAGGAGGAGCGCAGGCTTTGCTACGTAGGCATTACCCGGGCGCAGCAGAAATTGTTTATCAGCTATGCCAGCCAGCGTATGTTCTATAACCAGCTGAGCCACAACGCGCCCTCGCGGTTTTTGAACGAAATTCCCAAGCGTCTGCTGGATGACGAGTGGGTTGCTCGCAGCCGCACCTTTAATGCCGAGGCTCCTGCGCCTCAGCCTACCCGGCAGCGGGTTAGCCGCCATGCAGCCCCTGAAGGCCCCTTGGGTGTGCCTCACTTGAATTGCGCAGCCCTGGGCATCCCCGGCGTGCAGAAGGGCTTTGCCCCCTCTGCCGCCCGGAGCTTGGGCTCCCAGGCCATGCAGAATCTATTTAAAAAGGGCGACCGGGTGCTTCACCGCAAATTTGGCGAGGGCAATGTGGTAG
>JAFUPO010000118.1 GCA_017481185.1 Clostridia bacterium
ACCTATGGCGGCTATGCTCCCCATGGCGGCGGCGCTTTCTCCGGCAAGGATCCCACCAAGGTGGATCGGTCCGCTGCCTATGCGGCCCGCCATGTGGCCAAAAACCTGGTGGCTGCCGGCCTGTGCAAGACCTGCCAGATCCAGCTGGCCTACGCCATCGGCGTGGCTCGCCCCGTGAGCCTCTGTGTGGACACCAAGGGCACCGGCGTTAAGAGCGATGAAGAATTGGCTGCCATCATCCAGAAGGAATTTGATCTGCGGCCCCATGCCATCATCGAAACCCTGGGCTTGCGCCGCCCCATCTACCGCCAGACGGCTGCCTATGGCCACTTTGGCCGCACGGATATTGATCTGCCCTGGGAGCGCCTGGATCGGGTGGAAGATTTGAAAAAGTATCTGTAAGTTTTACAAAAAGATAATGCAAGGGGGAACCTTTTTCAAAAAAGGTTCCCCCCCTTTTGTATTAAGCTCAGCCAAAGAAGGATACCTGGCTGGTCTCCTGCAAGCCGGTAAGGCAGCCATGCCCCCGCAAAAGCTCCACTACGGAGCTGGAAAGCTTGGCTCGATTTTTTAGATCCTCAATGGAAAGGAAGGGCGTTTCCCGCTCTTTCACAATGTTTTGGGCTGCGGCCTCGCCCAAGCCGCCTAGGGAGGTGAAGGGCACCCGCAATTTGCCATCCTCGATCACAAACTGGCTAACGGTGCTCTTGTACAGATCCGCCGGGAGGAACTCAAAGCCCCGCATCTGCATTTCGATAACGATCTCCATAGCCGTAATTTCGTTCTTTTCTTTGGCGGTAAGCTGCTGCTCCTGAGACTTCATTTCTTTGATCATCTGCTTCAAGGTCTCGGGCTTTAGAAGCATCCGGGCTGCATCAAAGCCGTCGCCGCGAACGGTGAAGTAGGCTGCGTAATAGGCCAGCGGAATATGCACCTTGAACCAGGCGATGCGCAGGGCCATGGTCACATAGGCCACGGCGTGGCCCTTGGGGAACATATACTTGATCTTTTTGCAGCTGTCAATGAACCATTCCGGCACCCGGGCCTCCCGCATGGCGGATTCCATTTCGGGCTTCAAGCCCTTGCCCTTGCGAACGGATTCCATGGTGTCAAAGGAGATTTTGGAATCTACCCCCATGGAGATCAGATAGTTCATAATATCGTCGCGGGTGCAGATACATTGGCTAAGGGGCGCCGTGCCGGAGCGGATGATTTCCTGGGCATTGCCCAGCCACACATCCGTGCCGTGGGAAAGACCAGAGATGCGGATCAATTCCTCCATGGTGGAGGGCTTGGTTTCATCCAACATCCCGCGCACAAAGCTAGTGCCAAACTCCGGCACGCCAAAGGTGCCGGTGGTGCAGTTGATGTCCTCCTCGGTCACCCCCAAGGCCTTGGGGCTGGAGAAAAGGCTCATAACATCCGGATCATCCAGGGGAATATCTCTGAAGTCCACGCCGGTAATCTCACCCAGGAAGTGGATCATGGTAGGATCATCGTGGCCCAGCACGTCCACCTTTACCAGCACGTCGTGCATGGAGTTAAAATCGTAATGGGTGGTGATGGTGCCGCTTTCCGCATCGTCTGCCGGATGCTGGATGGCGGTGAATTGGTAAATGTTGTACTCCTTGGGCACAATGACCATGCCTGCCGGGTGCTGGCCAGTGGTGCGCTTAACGCCCACGCAGCCCTGAACCAGCCGATCCTTTTCCGCATTGCCAGCCTGAATTCCCCGTTCCTCCAGATATTTGGAGACGTAGCCATAGGCGGTTTTATCAGCCAGGGTGCCGATGGTTCCAGCCCGGTATACAAAGCCCTTGCCGAAAAGCTCCTCTACATACAGGTGAGCCTTGTGCTGGTATTCGCCGGAGAAGTTCAGGTCAATGTCAGGCACCTTATCGCCCTTGAAGCCCAGGAAGACCTCAAAGGGAATATCAAAGCCGTCCTTTACCAGCTTCTGGCCGCACAGGGGGCAATCCTTGTCCGGTAGGTCAACGCCCACCTTGTATTTTTCCTTATCAACGTCAAAGAAGCCCCTATGGCAATGGGTGCAGCGGTAATGGGGCGGCAAGGGATTCACCTCGGTGATGCCGGTCATGGTTGCCACAAAGGAGGAGCCCACGCTACCGCGGCTGCCGACCAGGTAGCCGTCGTCCAAGGATTTTTTTACCAGCTTCTGGGCAATGTTGTACAGGGTGCCAAAACCATAGCCCAGGATGGAGCCCAACTCCTTATCCAGGCGCTTTTGCACCAGGTCGGGCAGATCTTCGCCATAGTAATCTCGGGCGGTGGCATAGGTCAGGGAGCGAATGTTTTCCTCCGCATCAGGCCAGAAGGGCTGGAAGGTGACCTCATTGTTAGGATGCTTGGGAAACAGGCGGATGCCATCATCCACCCGATCTGCGATTTTCTTAGGATTGGAAATAACCACCTCGTAGCATTTATCCGGCCCCAGATAGCTGAATTCCTCCAGCATTTCATCGGTGGTTTTAAAGTATAGGGGCGGCTGGTTATCGCAGTCATCAAAGCCCTGCCCCGCTTGGAGGATGGCCCGGCACACCGCGTCATGGGGCTCCAGAAAGTGCACATCGCCAGTAGCCACCACCGGCAGGCCCAGATCTTCACCCAGCTTCACAATGGTGCGGTTCAGCTCCCTGAGAGCTTCCTCATCGGGCACCCGGCCTTCTCTTAACAAAAAGGCGTTGTTGCCGATGGGCTGAATCTCCAGATAATCGTAGAAGCGGGCCATCTTGCGCAGCTTATCCATGGATTCGCCAGCCAGCACCGCCCTAAATAGCTCGCCTGCTTCGCAGGCGGAGCCTACAATGATGCCCTCTCGGTACTTTTGCAGGATCTTGCGGGGCAGGTGGGGCCTGCGGCGGAAGTATTCTAAGTGCCCGGCGGAGACCATGCGGTTCAGGTTTTCCATGCCCTTTTGATTGGCGGCCAGCAGGATGATGTGATAGCTTTCACCGATAGCGCCGCCGGTGATGGCGCTGTTTAGTTCAGCCAGCCGGGTTACGCCTTTTTCCTGAGCAGCCTCCAGCATCTTGGCCAGGCATTGGGCCGTGGCTGCGGCGTCGTTCACAGCTCGGTGTGCGTCCTTTAAGCTTACGCCCAGGGACTTGCACACGTTTTTCAGCTTGTGGCTCTTTAGATGAGGATAAAGCTTGCGGGAGAAGGTGAGGGTATCTAATTGGGGGTTGTGAAACTCACGGCCCAGGCGGCGCAATTCGCTCTTGAGCACCGCGCAGTCAAAGCTGGCGTTATGTGCGGCGATGGTGCAGTCGCCAATGAATGCCATCAGCTTGGGAATGGCTTCCTCTGCCTTGGGTTGATCCCGCAGCATCATATCGGTAATGTGGGTGATCTCGGTAATTTTGGGCTTCAGGGGCACACCGGGATCTACCAGGGTGCCATAGGAATCGACCACGATGCCGTTTTCCAGCTTTACCGCGCCGATCTCAATGACCCGGTCGTTGCGGGTATCCAGGCCGGTGGTTTCAAAGTCCAATACCACCATGGCTTGGGTAAGGGGCCGCTCATCCGCATCCTGCACGATTTGCGCTTCATCAGTCAAATAGGCTTCCACGCCGGGCAGGAGCTTGATGTTGTTTTTCTTGGCTGCGCCAAAGGCAGCGGGGAAGGCCTGCAAAACGCCATGATCGGTCACAGCCACTGCCGGGTGACCCCACTGAGCGGCCCGCTTGATCAAAGCGCCCACATCCCCCAGAGCGTCCATATTACTCATCTGGGTGTGCATATGCAGTTCCACCCGCTTTTCAGGGGCAGTATCCGTGCGCACGCTTTTTTCCATGGGCACCACGTCGCGAACGGAGATGGAAAGCTCGTGGGCGAAGTTATCATACAGACATTCGCCCTTGACCTTGATGTTCATGCCCAACTTAATGGCATCCGCCTTGTCATGCACCGCCTGTCGCTCTGCATCGGTGATGGGAGGCGGCTCCTCCCCCTCGTTTTTCTTGGCAAAGCGATTGCGATAGCGGAAGAAGCATTTGCACAATACGGAGGAGGTATAATCGGTAATTGCGAAGGTCAGCAGCAACAGCTCGCCGCCCTTCAATTCCTTTTGTTCCACCTTGATTACATCGCCCTGCACGGTGACGGTGCCAGCATCGCTGGTCAGTTCTCGAATGGGCACCGGCCGGTCGGGGATGGCCCGGCCCATAATGGGCTTGCCGATGGCCCTTTCCGTCATCATAGGAATCGGGGGCTTGCCCTCCTTGGGCTTTTCAGGAGCGGGCTTGGGGGCGGTATTGGGATCCTTGGGCGCCCGGGGCTTGCGCACAGGCTTGGGCTTTTCACCGGCAAGCACTGTGGCCGGGTCGATCATCAGAATGTCTTGCTCCCGCTCTTTGATCAGCGCCTGCAGGCGAGCCTCCTGGTCGCCCCGAACGGTCAATTCAACCGGCACCTGGATGCGAAAAATATCCCACACCGCCTGAGTTAGCCGGGGTGCGACCTCCCGCTTGCGCATAAAGTTCAGTGAAAAATCATCAGGAAAGGTGAGCACAATGCGCCTGTCCCGCACCTCCCAGTCCATTTCGTTCAGCCAGGAGAAGGAGGCGGGATGATTGCGGGTCATAAAGTCCAGAAAAACCTGCTTGTAGTTTTCAATGTGAGCCAGGAAATCTTCAGCCAAGGCAGGGCTGGCCACGCGGATATCGATCTTTACCTGGGGGAATGCCTTGCGCAGAATCCGCTCAATGCCCAAAAAGGCCTTTTCTCCCACCAGCGTTTCCGACAGGAAGGAGACGTAGACCTTCTTTTCTTCTTTATTGAACACCACCCGCTCAACGGACAGCTTGTCCGTCAATTCGGGCAGCGTACTGTAAATCTGACTGACCAGATCATCAAAGCTCATAATGTTTATTTTGCGGGGGAGAAACTTTCCTGAAAGAGCCCCTTCGGGGCGTTTAAACGGGGCGAAGCCCCTTCTCGCGCTCTCCAAAGGAAACGATTAAAATGACAAAGCAATTTGGGCAAGAACGGACAGCTTGAAAAGCTGTTCGTTCTCTCGCGCTCTCCCTTCAAAGAACTTCATTATTATTTATTGACATTAATATGCATATACATTACAATGTGTCTATCATAGAAAAGTTTCTATGATAGACATTTTTCAATGATTTAAAGGAGTCGATCCTGTGTATGAAAAAGAGGCCTTGATTTTCAAGGCTTTGGCAGATGAGACCCGGCTGCGCATCCTTCATCTTCTCACCCAGGAGGAGCGCTGCGCCTGCCGCATCCAGGAGGTCTTTGGGTGCTCACAGCCCACCATTTCCTATCATATGCGCCTGCTTACCGAGGCAGGGCTGGTCATTGCCCGCCGTGAAGGGGCCATGATGTGCTACCGAGCAGCCGATGACCTATGGCCCCGGGTGAACGCGGTCATCCAGGCCGTTGGGAAAGGGGATGCGCCATGAGCCTGCTGGAATTGGATCACATCTCCAAAAACTTTGGGGAAGGGGATGTGCTTTCAGACCTATGCCTTTCTGTGGAGGAGGGGGAGTTTCTGACCCTTTTAGGCCCCTCCGGCTGCGGTAAAACCACAACCCTGCGCATTATCGCCGGGCTGGAAAGCCCCACCCAAGGCCGGGTTATGCTGGACGGGCAGGATATTACCCACCTGCCCCCGGAAAAGCGCACGGTGAACACCGTGTTTCAAAGCTACGCGCTCTTTCCCCACATGAATGTTGAAAAGAACATCGCCTACGGCCTGCGCTTAAGGGGCGTAAGCAAAAAAGAGGCGGCCAAACAGGCCTCCCAAATGCTGGAGATGGTGGCCCTCCCCGGCTTTGAAAAGCGGATGCCCCAGCAGCTTTCCGGCGGCCAAAGGCAGCGGGTGGCCATCGCCCGGGCGCTGGTGCTAAAGCCCCGAATCCTTCTATTGGATGAACCCTTGGGCGCTTTGGATTTACAGCTGCGCCGCTATATGCAGACGGAGCTTAAAAACCTCCAGCGCCAGGCGGGCACCACCTTTATTTACATCACCCACGACCAGGAAGAGGCCATGAACATGAGCCATCGGGTGGGCATCATGCACAAGGGCCGCCTGGAGGATCTGGATACGCCCCAGCAGATTTATGCCCATCCCAAAACGCTGTTCTCCGCCCAGTTCATCGGCCAGGCCAACCTATTGAAGGGCGTGGCGGAAAACGGCGTGTTCACCGTCGATGGCCTCACCATCCCCTGCCCAGGCAGACACAGCGGCCCTGCGGCCCTGTGCTTAAGGCCGGAGCACCTTCATCCCAGCCGTCGGGCGCCTGAGGGCTTTCACCTGACCGGCCAGGTGACGGATCAGCGGTTTTCAGGGGGCGTTCATCGGCTGGTTGTGACCCTGCCCACAGGCCAGGAAATCATGTGCCTGAGCCATGAGGAGGAGCTGGCCCTGGGGGATACCGTTCATCTCGCCTGGGATCCTGCCCGGGCTGCCCTGGTGCCCTGGGAGGCGGAGGCATGAAGAAAAAGCAAGGCTTTGCCAACGCCCTGATCTCTCCCATGGTGCTGTGGGCCACGGCCTTTGTGGGGGTGGCGCTGCTTTACATCATCGGCCTGAGCCTGATGAAGTCCGACGGGGCCATGGCTACCACAGGGGAGTTCACTCTCGCCAATTACCAGAACATTTTAAAGCCCAGCTACCTGAGGATCCTTTTAAAGAGCCTGTCATTGGCGGTGCAGACCACGGTGTTGTGCCTGTTGATCGGCTATCCCTTCGGGTATTTCATGGCCCGCACCAGCCCCAAGTGGCGGGGGATTTTGCTGCTGCTCATCATCGTGCCCTTCTGGACCAACGCTCTCATCCGCATTTACGGATGGAAGATCCTTCTAGGCGCCAACGGCCCCATCAATGAGTTTTTGAAGGCTGCGGGGCTCATTCAAAAGCCCTTAAAGCTCCTTTACACCCAGGGCGCCATTCTGCTGGGCATGGTATATGCCCTGATCCCTTTCATGATTCTGCCTGCCTACACCGGCGCAGAAAAGATGGACTGGACTGTGGTAGAGGCAGGCCGGGATTTGGGGGCCTCCCCCTTTAAGGCCTTTATGACCCTGACCATTCCCTTGACGCTGCCCAGCATCATGGCCGGGTGCGTGCTGGTGTTCATCCCTTCCGTGGGGCTGTTTTTCCTCAGCGACATTCTGGGGGGCTCCAAGGAGGTGCTGGTGGGCAACCTGA
>JAFUPO010000119.1 GCA_017481185.1 Clostridia bacterium
CGGCTGGCACGGCGGCGGTTGAACTCTCGGGCTGAGGCAGCAGCAATAGGCTGGCTGGCCTGGCGGGAGAGGCGATAGCTGCCATCGCTGCCGGGCATGATCGCTGCGTTTTCCTGGGGCTGAGGTTCTTCCTCAGCCGCGGGGATAACAGGTTCCTCATCCGCAGCAGGCGCTGGTTCTTCCGTAAGCTCTTGTGTCACTTCTTCAGGTTCTGCTTCTTCATCGCTGCTTTCAGGCAGATCGATCCCAAACAAATCTTCTTCATCTTCGGAAGGGAAGGAATGGCGTTCATCGCCCTCAGCCTCATTAGGTTCGTTCGTATAATCTCGGCGAGTTCCCCTCTCCAAGTGATCCATCGCTTTCTTAGAAGCGCTCTTGGCTACTCCGCGGCGGATTGCCGCCACCAGCAGGAGCAGAAGAACTGCAACAAGCAAGCCGCCAAATACAAAGCAGAGGGTATAGGCAACCCGCTGCACCGTATCCACTGCCTCAGGCAGCCCTGCCTCCGTCGGGATCTCCTCCAGCACCAGGGGCGGCGGAGTGCGCACAGGTGCCTCTGTCGGCACGGGCGTGGGGGCGGCGTAGGTAATAGGCACCACATTGCTCAGGAAGGTCACCGTATTGCCCAGCAAGTCTTTTGTGGAGGCTGTGAACTGGAATTTGCCCGCCATGGAGGCGCTCACGTCCCGCACAAAGTGTTTGCTTTGGCCGGCCCTCAGATAATCAAAGGTATACAGCGTCGACTCGCCAGAGGTAATCACCACGTTTTCCGCATCCACCTCAGAGGTGTTGGTAGCGGTTACGGTGAAGCGCACCACGCTGGGCTCCTCATGGATCTCAGCCCGGTCAGCTACCGCGTTGAGGGTAATGGCAACCTTCTTGTTGGGATCAATCGCCTGCACTGCCACAGCCGCCGGCTTGATGATCTCTTCGCCGCCAGTGCTGTCAGCGGCAGAAATAGTAAAGTCAAAATTCGCACTTTCCTGAAGGGTTACCTCCTTGGTGAGCACCTTGGTAGAGTCCGCAGGCAGATCCTGGTTGGTAAAGACCTCGCCCAAAACGGGATCCGTGACCTTTACGTTGGTATAGTCAATGTTGCCTGCATTGGCTAAAATCAGCTCCAGCTTCACCACTTCGCCCAGGTTAACAACCTTTTCGCTGGCGGTCAGCTGCGCAGTGATCTTGGATTCACCATAGCGAACAGTAGCCTTATCCACCTTTTCCGTGTAGGTCTTGCTAGTGGTCGCCCCCTTAAAGGTCACGGTGCCTTGGCTGGTCAGATCCTTGCTCTTCATTTCAACTTCAAAGCTGACCTGGGCCTTTTCTCCCACCTTTAAGTTCTCCACAGACTGGGTTTTGGAGGAAATGTTCTTATTCTCCTTAACCTTGATGTCGCGGATGTCTACACGGCCGGTATTCTCCAATTCGTAGATCACGTTTACCGTTTGGCCCTTTTTGGCCATGGTGGGGCTGATGGTGCGCTTAACGCTCAGCGCAGGCTCCGCCTCGGTCTTGGTGATCTTCAAATCCACATAATAATTCTTCATCTGGATGGTATCCGCATCTTTATTATAGATGGGATACTTCACCTGATAGCGAATTTTACCCGCATCCAGCTGTTTCTCAGTCACCTGCCAAGCGCCAGACCAGGTAATGGTTGACCCCTTGGCCAGGCGGGAAGAACCGCCGTCGCCAAAGGTGGTGACCGCGTAGCCAGCAGGATCCAAAAGGGACAAGGAACCCGGCAAATCTTCGTTATCCACGTTGGTGATCTTGATGGAGACCGTCACTTCCCGAGGATCAGACATGGAATCCGGGCTCACCGAACCAGTCGCCTTAATGGGCACATCCGCCGCCAAGGCGCTGCCGGTCAAACCCAGAACCAATGCCAGGCACAAAAGCAGGCTGAGCAGTTTCCAATGTTTCATCATTTCGCGGGCGGCGTTATGAACGCGCCCTTCCTCCCTTCCGTGGCGCCCGCCTATCGGGCGCTGGGCTGAAACAAGATTAGCTTACCACCGTCTGATATAAATATACTCATCTTATCATATAAGCTATCTATCTTATTTTAGTGCATTGCCGTCCCGGTGTCAAGCTTCACGGCGTTCCAGGAAGAAATATGCTGAAAAAAGCAGGGCAGATTCTTTTAATCGCCGTGTTTTTTCAACGTTTTATCCGAGCATTTTCTTCCCTCTTAGGGCAAAAGGTTCAACAAATCATCCGTATTGTTCACATCTACAAAGGAGTCCGGTACAGTTCCCACGATGATGCTCTCGGCAATGGGCACCTGTGCTCCCACCTCCACCTGCTGGGAGTTGCCAGGCAGCACCAAAGCTACGGTAGCCTGCAAAAGCAGATAGATCTTGTGGCGCGTCTGGTTGATTCCGGCAGATTCAAACTCCGTAATAAAACGGGTGGACACCGCTCCCACTGGCACGATGCGCACCTCCATCTTAGGGCCTGCGCCTGCAAGCAGCGGGATGCCGAAGGCTGCGCCTAGGGGAACGTTGACCACCTGGCCATCGCCTTGTGCCAGCTGATCCTGTGCCCCCAGAGCGATGGAGGCTGCCAGCTCGTTCATGCGCATGGTATTGGCCTGGAGCATGGTCACACGCCCGGCAGTATCCTTTTCCAATGCCACCAACTCGCCATAGGTAATCCCCGTGGCCATGGCCCCAGCTACTGCCTCGTTGAGCACATCCACTGCCAAAGCGTAGGCATCTGCCTGGGCCAGATCCAATATCACCTGAGACAGATTCTCCTCCAGCACCAGCGACAGGGCGATAAGCAGCAAAAAAGCGATCAGAAACAGGCGAACAGCCCGCCCCTTTGGCCTTTTTTCCTCTTGGGATGCAACCATTTGCCCCCCTCCTTCGTTTTATTGTTATGCGGCTCTGCCAAAATGCTTTCCCTTTCAAAGGCCGCTATGGTATAATGGCTATGAACGAAAGCCCTTCAGGAGGCGATTTCTTGCATAAGGACCCTTATTATGATAACTATGACTGGGAGAGCGACGCTCCCATTGAAAACCCTCAGCGGCGCACCATTTTTAAGCCCCGCACCCGCAAGCCCAGCTTTGTGGTTTCCATTGCAGTCAACGCTGTTCGCATCCTGGCTCTGGTTGTTTTGCTGGGCGGCCTGGCTGCGGTAGGCGCTGTGCTCGGCATTGCCAAAGGCTATGTGGAAACTGCCCCTACGCTGGATCTGGCAGCCTTGGATGATCAGGCGCAAACCTCCTTTATTTATGATGCCAACGGCAACCTGATTACCGATTATAAGGGCACCGAAAACCGCATTATGGTTTCCATCTCCGCGATGCCCACCCATTTACAAAATGCCTTTGTGGCCGTAGAGGATGCTCGCTTTTTCACCCACAGCGGTGTGGACCTAAAGCGCATCGTAGGCGCTTTTGTTTCCAACCTCTCCTCCTCTACCACTCAGGGCGGCTCCACCATTACTCAGCAGCTAATCAAAAATACCATTCTCAGCTCAGAGCAAAGCTATAAGCGCAAAATTCAGGAGGCTTATCTGGCCCTTCAGCTGGAAACCCAGTATTCCAAAGAGCAAATTTTGGAAGCCTATTTGAACACCATTTATTTGGGTGAAAACTATTACGGCGTTCAGGTAGCTGCCGAGGGCTATTTCGGCAAATCCCTGGCGGAATTGACCCTGCGCGAATGTGCCATGCTGGCGGGCATGACCAACAACCCCTACTATTATAATCCTCGGCGTAACTTCTACCTGCGCCAGCAGGAGGGAACAGACTATGCGGCCATCACCAACAACCGTACAGACTATGTGCTCAAATGTATGTATGAAAACCAGTTCATCACTCGCCAGCAGTATGAGGATGCCCTAAATATTTCAACCGCCGCAGTGCTTAAGGAAGCCCCCACCGAAGGAACGGGAATGTATCCCTACGCCCATTATGTGGAATATGCCGTTAAAGAAGTGGTAGACTGCTTTCTCAGGCTCAATAACCTGGAGGATACCAGCGAAAACCGCTACGCCATGGAGCAGAAGCTGCGTACCGGCGGCTACCGAGTAAAGCTGGCCATTGATACTGAGATTCAAACCATTGTGGAGGACACGCTGGAGAACTGGTCAGACTATCCCAATCTGCGTGACCCTTCTTACAAGGTATACAGGGCAAAAAATGC
>JAFUPO010000120.1 GCA_017481185.1 Clostridia bacterium
GCCCGCTGCGCCAAGCGCCTGGGGGCTGAAACCGTTTACATTGTTTACCGCCGCTCTGAAAAGGAGATGCCCGCCCGGCTGGAGGAGATTCACCACGCCAAGGAGGAGGGCATCGTATTCGAGGTGCTTACCAACCCCACCCGCATCCTGGGGGATGAAAGCGGCTTCGTCACGGGTATGGAGGTGGTGTCCATGACCCTGGGTGAGCCTGACGCTTCCGGCCGCCGCCGCCCGGTGGCCCAGCCGGGCACCGAGCGCATCCTGCCGGTGGACACGGTGGTGGTGGCCATCGGCAACTCTCCCAACCCGCTGATCAAAAAAACCACCCCGGGCCTTGAAACCCAGAGGTGGGGCGGCATCATCACCGACGATAACGGCAAAACCTCCAAGCCCTTTGTGTACGCCGGGGGCGACGCCGTCACCGGCGCTGCTACGGTGATCCTGGCCATGGGCGCGGGCAAAAAGGCCGCCCAGGCCATCCATGAGGAATTGAAGGCATAAGCCAGCGCCTCCCTTCACCCCAACAAATGATATGAAATCAGACTGTCGATAAAGTAACGGAAAAATACCAGGGATGCAATGAAGGGGCGTTGCCCCTTCATTTTTAAATCGTATCGACCGGCTTTGCCGGTCGGGCGGGGCGTTTAGCGTAATAAAATAAAATTTTATGGAGCTAAACATTCCTTAGCATCCTCGAAAAAGTGGCGTATGCCACTTTTTCGACACGCTGAAATGCCTGCCGGAATTATCTTCCGGCAGGCATTATTGCTTATTTACTTATCTGGCAAAAAGCGCAGCAGCATGGCATCGAAATAGTTCATATCGAATCCCTCTCCGGCGGGCGCGCCTTCTATCGCCGCGCCGAAGTAGTCGATCACAAAACCGCCCCCCTCGGTCGGCCTCCATGTGAGGCCCGGTATCGCCGCGCCGAGCAGCACAAAATCCACCGTGCCTCCCTCATGCAGGATCACGGCGTATTCGCCTCCCAGCAAAGACGCATCCACGGTATAGCCCTCCATTTCAGCGCTTACACAAACATAGCGCACCTCCGTCAGCACAGATGCGCCGGCAGGCGTATCAGCCTCTGCTTTGGGCTGGGCGGCAGCGGCGGTGGTTTCTCCACCCTGCTCGCCGCGCACAAAGAGCATCTGCATCCCGTTCTCATCAACGCAGAGCCTGCCGTCATCCAGGAGGGTCATGGTATACAGGTCGGCAAATGCAACGCCGTCTTTCACATACCATGCATACCAATCGCCGTCGCCCACCTGGCTCATATCAATGGTTTCACTTTCGCTGAATACCATTCTGCCGTCCTCGCAAAGCATCAGTGAAAGAACAATTTCAAGCTCTGAAAGGTCGAGAGGTTCGCCGTTCATAACCATCTGCGTGCCGTGCCACAGACCAAAGAAGGGTTCCCCTTGCGCCCCTACAGGGATTGGTTCAGGCGCGGAAACTGGTTCGGGCGCGGCCATGGGCTCGCGCTTTACTGCGGCCAGCCTTGCCTCCACATCAGGCATCAGCGCCGGATCGGTGATGCACTTATCAAGGCTCCAGAGGGATTTGCCAAGCTCATCCATGAAGGCGTAGTCGCTAACGGAACCCACATAGGGCCCCAGGTACACAGTTTCAAGGTTGGGGCAGTTATCGAACACATACGCGCCGATGCTGCCAATGCCGTTTACGAAAATCACCTCTCGCAGCGCCGTGCAGTTTTTAAACGTGCCTTCATTGAGCGTTTCAATAGGCGCGTAGCAGATCACCGTTTCCAGCGTTTCGCAATTCTGAAACGTGTAGGCCGGAATGTTGGTATAGCTTTCAGGGATAACCACAGAAACCACAGGCAGTTCCAATTCATAATTGTCGCCATAGGAGGCGCGCTGCATCATTCCGCCGCCGATCATGGTCAGCAGCGTTTCGTTGATTCGGCTTGGAAGCACCAGGTTCAGCGCATAGCCCTGATAGCCGTCAAGGCGAGCGTAATCGGCGTCGTACCAGAAATCCTCACCGGGCAGCGGCTCATGAGGCGAGGCGAGCAGCTTGGGCAGCGGTTCACCAATGCGGGGCACCGGCTCGTAGAATGAACGGCCCGCTATCCTGCTCAGATACATCACCTGCTCATCAGTCGCATCGGGGGCTGCGTATATCTCCAGGGTTTTAGGGCACCCAGCCAGCAAATCGTTGGGCAGGACGGACGGATCGCACATGACGGTGAGCTTTTCAAGCCCCGTGCAGCCAGCCAGCGCCTCTGCGCCCACAACGCTTACGGATTCGGGCAGGGTTAACTCTCTCAGCCCGGCACAGTTGCGAAAAGCCCCCTCGCCGATGGTGGTTACAGAATCAAACAGATCAATCTGCGCCAGTGCGCTTCCCGCAAAGGCTTCTGCGCCGATGGTGGTAAATTCATCGTTGTAGGGCACTGCAAAGTATTGGATGCGCGGATTGTTTGCAAACGCGCCGTCGCCCACCGCCGTAACGGTAATGCCATCATAGGTATCCCACGGGCGGATATGGGTCTGTTCTCCGGCATAGCCGGTCAAAACGCCGTTGTGGTAGGTGTCAAGGCCGTCAAGGATGTAATCCACCTGCGAGTTCTGCATCCGCCACACACGGCAGGTCAGGCCAAGGTTGTTCACAACGGCCTGCATATCCAGCATCTGCTGCTTGCTTGCCTTGGTGTGCAGATCCACATCCGCCAGATACCAGCAGTTTTCGAAAACAGATTCTGGCATTTGAGGCAGCCGAAGGCCTTCAAAGGCCACATAGGCAACGCCGCTGTTTGCAAAGGCCTTTTCACCGATGCTCTCAACAGAATCAGGAATGGAGACGTCTTCAAGCCAGCTGCATCCGTCAAAGGCGCCTGCGCCGATGGTTTTAAGCCCCTGAGGCAGCTCCAGCGCGGTCAGGCGCACAGCCCAGTAGAACGCCTCATTGCCGATGCTTTCCAGCCCCGCGGGCAAAACCAGGCTCCGTGCTTTCAGGCCGTTTGCGAAAGCACGATTGCCAATGTGCTTCAGCGTGGAGGGGAGATCTGCGTATACCAGCCGCGTGCAGCCTTCAAAGGCAGAATCGCCAATGGTTTCCACCCCCTCAGGCAGGGTCAGATAGCATAGATACGGATTGTTTAAAAACGCCTCTGCATCGATGGCGCGAACGGCCACGCCGTTGATCTGTGCAGGCACATCCACGCGCACATGATAACCGTCGAAGCAATAGAGGGTGCCGGTGGCTTCATCTATGCCAAATAGCTCCGGATCGTTGGAAAAGTCATAGGCCTGCGCGTTTTCGCCGCTGGGCTGAAGGTTGAACTCTCTGTTCATCGAACCAAATGCGGCAGAATAGGCATCAAATTGATCATCCGGCACATAGATTACCGCCTCTTTCGGCAGCCAATCAAAGGCGCTCCCCGCAAAGACAGGGCATATTCCTTGAAAGGTGATGCGCCGCAGGCTGCCGCAGCTGTCAAAGCTGTTGCTGCCGATGTAGCACACCGAGGCGGGGATCGTTAATTCAGTCAGGGCGGAATTGCTCACAAAGCAGTCGTCGCCAATCACCAAGAGGCCGTTATTCAGTTCAACACAAGCAAGATTTTCGCAGAAGGAAATGGCTCCCGTTTCAATTTGCCGCACCGTTTCAGGCAGCTTAATCGCAGTGATTTCATTTGCGCTGTTGAAGGCGGCGGCTCCAATAATATCCACCGTGCAGCCGCCTATGGTTGCCGGAATGGTCAAAGCCCCGCCCGCTCCCCGATAGCCGTAAAGCGCATAGCTGACGGTGTCAAAGTTCCACTCGCTTTGCTCCGCCAAAGCGCCGCCTGCCGAAAGCATAAGCAAGGCGATGATCAAACAAAGTACCTTTCTCACAAACATCCTCCCTTTCAAATCGGCCGCGCCCTTCTTTGCGCAGCCACCTAAGCCCTCCCAAAAGTACGCGGCATCCCTTCAGCGCTCAGCCCATGGCCTGCCCCTGCGGGGATGACGGTGCAAAGCTGCCGCCCTCCGCCTGTTCTACTAATCCTCTTGTTAGGTCTATTATAATCGCACAACCGGGCATTGTCCCCACCCGCAGGGGCGAATGACGGGTGGGCATTGCCCTTCTCCTTAAGCAAAAGGGTGGGAAAACGGGTGGGCTGCAAGCCATTGCCCGTATCATTGACTGAAGCAAGGTTTCAAGCTATAATCAGGCTACGATCTATGCTTGATCTTTCTGGTGAAAAACAAGGAGAGGCTTTATGTTTAAGAGAGTTGGATGCGCTCTGCTGCTGGCTTTCGTCATGCTCCTAATATCCGGCTGCGGCGCGATCGGAAATAAAGAGATGGGAATGTCTGTCATCTATGGCGTGATAGCTTTTGCCTCCTGCCTGATTTTAATTTTCTATCTTCTTTTGATTCAAAAAAAGTCGCCCTGGTTCATTTTTCTCATGAGCTGTGTGGCTGTGACCAATGTTGGCTATTATATCCTCTCTGCTGCAACGACCCTCCAGGGAGCTCTGATGGCCAATCGGCTGGCCTATCTGGGGTCAGTTTTTCTTCCGCTGTCTATGCTGATGATACTTCTTAACGTTATTAAACTAAGGCATCGCAAAGGGCTGCCCTGGCTGCTGGGAAGCATCAGCCTGATGGTTTTTCTGGTTGCCGCAAGCCCCGGTTATCTTGACATTTACTATGCGGATGTTTCGCTTGCAACGGTCAATGGGGCCACGGTTTTACAAAAGGTATACGGCCCCTGGCATATACTGTATCTGTTTTACCTCTTGGCATACTTCTTAGGCACAGTGGGCGTGGTTGCCTATTCCGCTGCCCGTGGCAAGCTTAAGTCGTTTATGCATACGGTTGTTCTTGCAGCGGCCGTCTTAATCAATATGGGCGTTTGGCTCCTTGAGCAGCTTGTGCGCATTGATTTTGAATTGCTGTCAGTTTCCTACATCATCAGCGAGCTGTTTTTGCTAAGCTTTGATATGCTGCTTCAGGAACAGGCAAAGCTGCCCGCGACGCCTGAAACCCGTAAGGCTGCGCCTGCCTCCCAGTCGCCGCTGTGCCCGGTGCGCCTGGAAAATGCGAAAACCGATGCACAAATAAAATCCATTGATATTCAATGCGCCTATCTCGCCGCCCAGCTTCCCACGCTGACAGCAACGGAGCGAACCGTTTACGACCTATATTGTTCCGGCAAAAGCTCCAAAGAGATTCTGGCGCTTCTGCACATTAAAGAAAACACCCTGAAATTTCATAATAAAAACATTTACAGCAAGCTTGGTGTTTCCTCAAGAAAGCAGCTGCTGCTCATCGCATCTGCGCTTAAGATGAAGGCCGATCCAGCGCAGGGTATAGCGAATGACGCTGGCTGAGCGGCTGAATCCCCTCTCATTCGAAATTAGCGCATCACCAAGAAAGCACTCGCCTAAAGGCTTGGCATCGACCGTATCATCACCGTAAACGGCCCCGCAAAGAAGTTAAACAGGCCTCCAAACGACGCAACAGAAAATCCGCCAGAAAAATAATCTGGCGGATTTTTTATCTCCCCGTTGTGTGCAGACAGGGGCGCCAAGCGATCCTGAATAAAACGCTTTCTGAACCGCGACGCCTAAAACGCTACTCAAGCCCTTTGGAGCTCTGCCTTTTTAATGCGAATCTTGTGATAAGGGAAGGCGCGGGCCTGATCATTTTACCATCCCATAGCCGCCTACGTACTTGCTCACCTCCGAGGCCACCACAAACACCTTATTGCCGCAAATACGGCGAATCTCCTTAAGCACCGGCTGGGTCTCCCGCCGGGGCAGAACGATAAAGATCATGTTCATTTTTTCCTTGGAGCCATGGCCGTTGAAAACCGTGTATCCCCGGTTATTTTCCTTCAGATAGTCAATAATCTTTTCTGTTGACTCCTCGCTGGCAATCAATTGCAGATTGGAGGTGCCCAGGGCGATCTTGTTCTCAATAGTAGAACCCAGAAAAAGCCCCGACGCATACCCCATGCAGTAAAACAAAAGCAGCAGCAGATTGTCTCCCAAGGTTGAAATAATAGTGGACACCACCAGGCCCCAGATCACGCACTCCAAAAAGCCCAGCCCCGCAGCCTTCATCCGCTGGCCCTTGACCATCATGCAAGTTTTCAGCGACTGGATGCTGATTTCAATAATCTTTGCGGCAAAAACGAGAAAACACACAGCTACCGGCGGCAAAGACGCCAATAATTCAGTCACAGCGATCCCTCCTATGTTTATGATCGTCGTTTTTATCTTATCACCTCTTGGTTTAAACCACAATGGGATCATTGGCCATTCCATTCCCATCATCTGCCTTTCCAACCCTTCGCATAAATCCCAGCCGCCCCTTCAATACTATGCCTAGCCCGGAAGGCGACCCTTCCGGCAAGTGACCCTTAAAGGGAGGAGCAAGTTTTGTGAGAGCGACTGGCATCGTACGCAGGATCGACGAATTGGGCCGCGTGGTCATCCCCAAGGAGATCCGCCGCACCCTTCGTATTCGGGAGGGCGACCCGTTATTGATAACAGGGAAAGCGTGGGAGAGGTTTTGCTTTGCGATGAGTGATCTGGGGAAAAGGGCTGGATGGTAATTGCACAAAAGGGGGAACAGACAATGGAAATGTACGCTTGCTATTACAAC
>JAFUPO010000121.1 GCA_017481185.1 Clostridia bacterium
GCTCCTTGATGTAATCTCTGTGCATACGCCCCCAACGACCAATAGGTCTGGTTTCCTCTGGCAAACGAATATCGGGAATATAGTAATCACCGCAACGGATATAGTTCAGTTCCTGCATCATATGTACCTCCAATAAGATTCAAACATTCTGTTAAAGATAGAAAAAGGCGATACATGGTTGTGAAAACCAAGTATCGCCAATTTTTCTTGTCGCACTCCTGTACGGCAGCTACCCTATGCCAGTAATGTTCTCATACTGTCTTATTGGAAGCCATCCCAAATCAACTCTTTTTTCATTTACTTTTCCCCTCTCAAGCCCTTGGCCAGCACGCTCACGATCTCGTCCTGCTGCTCCTCCAGGGTGCGCTCCCCGTCGTATCGGATGGGCGCAGCGACGCGGAACTCGTGCTTCTTATAATCGATATGCACCGGGTAGAGAGTTAGGTTTTTGCCCGTCATTTTATAAAACATGGGGGCCACGTTGAGCCAGCCAGTGTTGATCCAGTCATGGTGGGACTGAAAGCCCGAGGGCTGCTCGGGGAAAATCACCAGATAATCCCCCTGCTTCAGATACCGCAGGCTCTTGCGCATGGTGGTGACCACCCGGTTATCGTGATACACGGGCACGGTCTCCGGCACGCTTTTTAAAACCGGAGGGATCAGCGCCGCCGCCAGATAGGGCAACGTGGCGTTATAGAGCCACTCCAGGCGGCAGCCCGGCCGCCACCAATAGTCTTGGCGCACATAGGCGGGCACCTCCTTGGGCTCCGCCATGGCGGCGTTGAACCAGATGTGGCACCTATCTGTCAGCGGAAATTTGCAGCTCATATCAATGGGGCCGAAGGCGCCTGCGTGGTTGCCAATAAAAATGCAGGGCTCGTCCACAAAGGGAACTTCCCAGAGGGTCTTCATTCGAGGACTTAAAAGGTTCACAGCCCTCTTCAAAAAGCTGTACAGCTTACCCATTTTTTCACTCTCCAAAAAGCTTCTTCTTTCGCCTTTTGGTTATATCATATTTTCAATCGTTGCGCAAGCCATGGAAAAAGCCCGTCGATCAAAAGATCAACGGGCTTTTCTTGCATCGAAGGGGCTTACCCGCGACGGGCCGCGAAGCACTCGCTGCAATAGATGGGACGATCGTTCCTAGGAACAAAAGGAACCTGAGTAGGAGCACCGCACTGGGCGCAAACGGCATCGTGCATCTCCCGGGCAGCGCCGGGCGCGGGGCGGCTGGCTTTGCGGGCCTGGCGGCACGCCTTGCAACGGGTGGGCTCATTCTGGAAGCCCTTCTCAGCGTAGAACTCCTGTTCACCGGCGGTGAACACGAACTCAGCGCCACAGTCTTTGCATACCAGCGTCTTGTCTTCGTACATGGTTAGGTAACCCCCTGAATTAATGAAAATAGGCTGTTCAGATCGACTGACCTGGTTTTTGACCCCACACACGCCGGCTGGGAGGTAGCTCTGGGCTTCACGCCCCCTCACGCACTCCTCTCAGGGTTTGCCCCTGGCCGGGCTTACATCTAGACCGCACCATGCTCACCGGCACTTTGGCCGGGTTACGTGGACCGTTTCGCCTGCGACTGGCATCGGCTTTCAACCACAGACTCGAGTGAACAACCTCGTTTATTATAGGACCGACGAGCCGAAAAGGCAAGGAAAATTTTAGCGTATCTTTCCTGTATTTTTTCGTTCTGTGGTATACTTTATGCGGTAACTTATTGATCGTGAGGGATGCGTATGTCTATTGTTCATGTGGCTGCTGGGCTCATTTGGCGCAGGGGCCGGGTGCTGATCTGCAAAAGGGGGCCCAGCAAGGCCAACAGCCATTTATGGGAGTTCCCCGGCGGGAAGCTGGAGGCAGGCGAAAGCGCCCCGGAATGTTTGGTGCGGGAGCTTAAAGAAGAATTAGGCATCACCATTGTGGCTGATTGCCAGATCGCCCAGGGGCAGGATATTCTGCCCGATGGCCGGCAGCTTGTGTTCCACTTCGTGCAGGGGTATCTGCCCCAGGGGGAGCCCCAATGCACTGAGCATGAGGCCCTGTGCTGGGCGCGGCCTCAGGCGCTAGACCAATTTCGCTTCTGCCCGGCAGATGCGCAGCTGGCTGCCCAATTGGCCAAAGAGCCCTATTGGGAACACTTTTTCTGGGACTTTGACGGAACCTTGATGGATACCTATCCCACCATGTCTGCCGCCTTTCAAAAAGCCCTTTCAGCCCTGGGCCATGAAACGCCCTTGAACGAGGTGCTTTCCCGCATCAAGATCTCAGTGGCCTCTGCCTGCCAGCATTACAGTGAAAAATTCTCGTTGGATGCCGCTGCCATTATGGCCCAGTACCGGTATTTTGAGGGGCAGCTGACCCCCGCCGCTCTGCCCTATCCTGATATGGCGGAAGCCCTAACCCTGGGCAAGCGCTATCATATCAGTCAGCACCTGTACACCCACCGCAGCCGCAAAGCCTTGGATTACCTTCAAAAGCACCTGGATGTTGCCTTGTTTGAAGGCATCGTCACCCGAGAGGACGGCTATCCCGCCAAGCCTGCCCCAGATGCCCTTAAGGCGCTGATGGCCCGGGCCAACGCACAGCCCCGCACCTGCCTGATGATAGGCGACCGGGATATCGACGTTCAGGCAGGGCTTAACGCCGGTATGTGCGGCTGCCTCTTTGATCCTGACGGCTTCTATGCTTCTTTTGATGCCCCCTACCGGGTTCGCTCCTTTAGGATGTTCAGGGAGAGGTTTGTGCCCTGATGATAGCCAGAGTGCCTCTCTTCTTTTGCATAAGCAACATTTTGAGGGGCAGCGCAATATGAACCAATCCACCGACACAAACAGCCCCGCCAATACCTTGGCGGGACTCAGACTGTCGATAAAGTAACGGAAAAATACCAGGGATGCAATGAAGGGGCGTTGCCCCTTCATTTTTAAATCGTATCGACCGGCTTTGCCGGTCGGGCGGGGCGTTTAGCGTAATAAAATGAAATTTTATGGAGCTAAA
>JAFUPO010000122.1 GCA_017481185.1 Clostridia bacterium
CCTCAAAAGCGTCAGTCAGCCGCTCGGCAGTTTGAACCGGAAAATACTGATCCACATAGTATTTTTTGTCAACAGAGGCAGGAAAACCAGCGATCGTATAATCACTTTGATCGGAACCCTTTTTGCCGCTAACCGTTACCTTTTTTACCTGCGGATCATTTCCGCCAGGGCGCGCCAAAGCTTGCCAATTGATATTGCCAGTGCTCGCAAGAGCCTTAAAGGAGACCTGGCCCTGAGCAACCAGCTGATGCCAAAGCTCGTCGATCCTGCGATTCACCGCAGCTGGTGTGTTCACAAAATTGGGATTCTTCGTATTGGCCCGCTTGGTATAGATGCTGTAGGTTTGCAAGGCGGTTGAATCTTTAGCATAGAGATTGTCCTGACCCTTTGGGTCCAGCACATCCATGGCCAGGGGGGAGGCAGTTGTCAGAGCGAGCCCCATTGTGTAAACCAGGGGCGTTTGCTTATCATAATGGTTTGCCATCCGCTCCTTGGTCAAGGCAGCCGTCAGCTGTGTCACAAAATCTGTTTCAGCGTCGGTTCTTTCACCATTGGCATTATTGCCCCAATAGGCATCTTGAACATTGGCGTATGCATGGGTTGCCGCCGTTGGCAGGCCATCCGTCATCAGGATCAAGATCGGTTTGCGATGTTTGCCAGCCTGATGTTCATCCTCCTGCTGGCTCACTACCGTTGTGGCGCTTTCAAACATATCAGAGGCTATCTGAATACCGCGCTGAGCGTAGGTGCCGGCAATTTTGTTGTCATTGAGCTGGTAGTTGCCCGCTGACGGCCTTTTGTCCGTTCCCTGATACTTAACGCTATCGCTGACAACAATATCTGAAAGCTGCGCCACATTATTTTGTTTGACCGTTTTTACTTCAATAAATTGATCCTTATCCGCCGTGTAACGCCCCAACGGCAACAGCTCGATCCCGTGTTTTTCCTTTGACTGCACCGTTACATCGCCGCCGCCATAATACAGCACAATGCCTGCCCGGTTGGCAACGTTCAATTCATACAACGCTTTGATGGCATTGTTTGTAGCATCGGCCATGGTTTGGATCACGGTAGGGTTTAGTTTCGTGCCATCATGCATGGAGCTGGACATATCCAACACAAAAATCGTATCCGTAGGAATGGTTTCACGCCCCACGATGGACTTGTTTGAAGCCATGGCAGAAAGGGCAATGAGAAAATTGTCCCCCTCGTCATCCACCAGTGAATTCTTCCAGTTTCCCCAGCGCTGGGGCAGCTGGCTGGCCGCCGTATCTGCCGCGTAAACAGATTTATCCGTCCACACCTTGCCGGCGTTATCCGTGGATAATACCTGATCGCCAAAGTACATTTCCCACGTGTCGATCGTGCCTGCATCAGCCTTGCGGCCATACACTCCATTGGATGACGCAAACGCAGGCGCAACAGCCACACAAAAGCAAAGCATAAACAGCATGAATCTTTTCAACATCAATATTGCTCCTTACAATGATAAACGACGCATCGCTCCGCTTAAGCCCAGCATGGCTCCAGCGTTGAACATCGTCATTCACTCACATGATAATGGATCATAAAATAAGTGTACTACTTTTATCGAGTAAAACAATAAATATTCTCTCAAAAAAAGCTAAAAATCTGTGTTAGCTTGCAACAAACTTAAAACATAAGTGCGTCTTTTAATTATCGCAATCAAAAAACGCTTCCTGCATAATGCCAGCAGGAAGCGTTTAATCTATTTGTGCCTCAAAGTCACGGCCTCAGTAAGAATTCTATCTGCCAAAGCGCGCTTGCTTTGCAAGGGCAGCTCCACAACCTTTTCATGGCTAATCAGCGTCGCAATGTTAGTATCCACATTGAAGCCCGCCCCCGGCTGGGTCACATCATTGGCCACCACCAGATCCAGGTTCTTTTTATCCAGCTTGCGCCGGGCGTTTTCAATGAGATTCTCCGTTTCAGCCGCGAAGCCCACAAAGATCTGCCCAGGCTTCTTGTTTTTGCCGATGGCAGCTGCGATGTCCGGGTTCTCAACCAAAGTAAGGGTCAGTTCTTCGCCGCCCTGCTTTTTTATTTTCTGATCGCTCATCCGGCTAAAGCGGTAATCCGCTGGGGCGGCTGCCTGAACCACCAGATCCTGCTCAGGGGCCAGGGCTGTTACAGCCTCATACAATTGGCAGGTGGATTCGATTCGTTTCACTTCCACGCCAACCGGAGGCGTCAGGGCAACAGGGCCGGTAACCAAGGTCACCTGCGCGCCGCGCTGCTGAGCAGCTTGAGCGATAGCATAGCCCATCTTGCCGGAGGAATCGTTGGTCATGTACCGCACCGGATCCAGCCGTTCCCGAGTGGGCCCAGCGGTGACCAATATCTTTTTCCCTTTCAGATCCTGAGGCGCTGTCAGGATACGGCAGATCTCCTCCACAATGGCGGCAGGCTCCGCCATGCGGCCTGCCCCTGCATCGCCGCAGGCTAGGCGGCCAGCCTCCGGCCCCACCTGATAAGCGCCCCGTGCCTTTAGAACCGCCAGGTTTTCCTGCGTCACAGGGGCTGTCCACATCCCGGTATTCAT
The DNA here is from genome assembly GCA_017481185.1 of Clostridia bacterium. The sequence continues at coordinate 2,564 of JAFUPO010000122.1, forward strand.
GGCTGGAGCCACCAGGATGGGCGCTTTGGTAGCCAACAGGGTAGTGGAAAGCATATCATCAGCGATGCCGTGGGCCATTTTTGCCAGGATGTTGGCTGTAGCAGGGGCAACGCAAAAAAGCGCTGCCCGCTTGGCCAGCGCAATATGCTCCACCTCCCAGGTCTGAGGGCGGTCAAAGGTATCCGTTACCACAGGGTGGTTGGACAGGGTCTCGAAGGTCAAAGGCGCAACAAAGCGGACGGCGTTAGCCGTCATGACCACGTAAACCTGCGCTCCTTCCTTTACCAGGCGGGACACGAGCTCGCAGGCTTTATAGGCAGCGATGCCGCCGGTCACGCCAACGACAACGTCCTTCCCCTTCAGGCGCATCTTAGTCCTCGTCTTCCTGGGCGCGCTCATAGGTGATGAGGCCCCGGTTGATCTCCTCCACCGCCTGCTTCAAGGGCTTCATATCCTTGGCGTCGATGAGGGGCTGGGTGCCGCCCACGATCTGGCGGGCGCGCTTGGCCGTTTCCACCACCAGGGTGTAGCGGCAATCTACGTGCTTGGAAAGCTCAACAATGGTAGGATCTACGATAGACATTGAAGGTATCCTCCTTTTTTATTCTTCCGTCACCGTGGGGAAATAGCGGTTGGTGCGATGTTTTTCCGCTGTCACGATGGCGGCTAATTGACTGTAAGCAAGCTCCAGATCATCATTGATGATATTGTATTGGTAGCGGCTCGCCTTTTCGATCTCGCCCTTGGCATTGTTCAAGCGACGCTCGATTACATCAGGCGCATCCGTATTGCGGGTATGGAGCCGCACACGCAGGGCCTTGTAACTGGGCGGCAGGATAAAAACCGAAACGCAGTCTGGCGCCTTTTCCATCACGTTCAAAGCGCCCTGAGGGTCAATATCCAGCACCACGTTTTCGCCCTTCTCTAACCGGCCATACACTTCGGATTTCAGGGTGCCGTAGCGGTTGCCGTGAACGGTGGCGTGCTCCAGAAAAGCATCCTGCTCCAATAGTGTATCATATTCTGCCTCAGAAATAAAGTGGTAGGCCACGCCATCTGTTTCCGTATGCCGCCGCGGGCGGGTGGTAGCGCTAACAGAAAAATAAAAGCTGGGATCGTTGCGCAGAAGCTTCTCGCACAGCGTTCCCTTGCCCGTGCCTGAGGGGCCAGAAATCACCAGCAGCATACCCTTGCGTACCATATTAGTCTTCCTCTCCTTCGTCCTTCAAGCCCGCTTTGGGATCCAAGCGGCTGCCAATGGTCTCCGGCAAAATCGCTGAAAGAATCACCAGTTTACAGTCCGTCACGATCACCGAGCGGGTACGGCGGCCATAGGTGGCATCCACCAAGCGGCCCTCCTCCCGGGCATCCTGGATCAAGCGCTTTACCGGCGCAGATTCGGGGCTGATAATCGCCACCAGGCGGTTAGCCGCGATCATATTGCCGAAGCCAATATTCATCAGGCGCACGTTACTCAACGTTCTGCACCTGCTCTCTGAGCTTTTCAATCTCGGATTTTGCATCCACGACCCACTGGGTAATGGCCGCATCGGAGGCCTTAGAGCCAATGGTATTGATCTCCCGGTTCAGTTCCTGCACCAAAAAGTCTAACTTTCGGCCCGTTTCTCCCTTGGCTTCCAGCATTTGATAGAACTGGGTCACGTGGCTTGACAAGCGAGAAAGCTCCTCATCAATAGCGCATTTATCCGCGAAGATGGCCACCTCCTGGGCCAGCCGCTGGGGCTCCACCGGTTCAATGGGCAGTTGCGCCAGCCGCGCCTCCAACCGGGCGCGATAGGCTTTGGCCACCTCAGGGGCCTGCTGGGCGATCAGGGCTGCCAGGCGCTCCAGCTCCTTCAAATGAAAGGTCAGATCCGCCTTCAGGGCTTCGCCCTCGCGGGTGCGCATGGCCTTCACATCCTCAAGGGCCAGATTCAGCGCTTCGTGAGCCAGGGCAGACACTGCCTCCTGATCCTCTTCGCGCTCCTGAACGGTCAGCACCTCGGGAAACTGCACCATATGGGACAGGCGTACGTCATTTTCAGCCGTCACCTGGGCCGCCGCCTTCGCCATAGCTTCCTGATAGGCCTTGAGCAGACTTTCATCCACCCGAACCTCCCGTGCGTCGGCGCGGGTGTTGCGGTAGGCGATAAACACATCCACATGGCCTCGTTTGAGCTGTTTAGGCAGCTCCTTGCGAATAATCTCTTCCAGAAAGCCCAGGTTGCGGGGCATCCGAAAGGATAAGTCTAAAAAACGGTGATTCACCGTCTTAAGCTCCACAGTCATCTCACGGCCATCGGCGCTCAGCTGCCTGCGGCCATAGCCGGTCATGCTTTGCATGAGAGGCCCTCCCTTCAAGGCGCGGTATTCAGTAATTATAACATGACCTCGAAAAAATGGAAAGGGGGCTGGTTTCGTTTTTTGTTTTTTGCCAGCCCGCCTTTTTATCCAATTTCCGCCGAAAAGGCTGCAAGTATGTTCTTAAAGGTTTCAATGAGCGTGTTCTGCTCCTGTGACAGCCGCTTGCCCTTGGGATAGATGGCCGCATAGGGGCGCGTCGCATCATATCCAGGGATGCGATAGTAGTTGGGCCGTTTCATGGATAGAGACATCTCACGCAGCATGGCTGGCAATAACCCCACGCCGATGCCGTTGGCTACCAGGGCGTGAACGGTATCCCAGTTTAGCGTTTCGTAAATCACATTAGGTACGATGTTGAAATGCTGAAAGATATGCTGACTCATCTGGGCGAACTTCTGCTCCGGTTCCAGGGCTACAAAGGGCAAGTTTTTTAAATGCTCCATTTCCATGTAGGGCGTTCCATAGGAGGGCGTGGCATACTGATTGACCGGTTGATCCTTGGGCACGGCGATCATGATTTCTTCCATATGAATCATTTCATAATGCAGCCCCGGCACAATGGGATAGGCTGGCGCAAAGCATACCTCAAGGCTTCCCTCAAGAACCGCCTTCTCCAGCTCTACGGAGATTTTTTCAACAATCTCAAAACGGGTCTGGGGATAATGCTCTCGATAGTAAAGCATCAGCGGCGGCAGATAGTATTTGGAATAGAAGGGCGAGATACCGAAGCGAATAGTCTTTTTATTTTTATCTGCCAGGCCGTTAATCTGCTCCAGCATATCCTGGCGCATATTCAAAAGCGCCCTTCCCTTCTGTACAAGCACCTCGCCCGTTGGCGTCAGATCCAAATGACTGCCGCGACGGTTGAAGATAGGCGTTCCCAGCTCCTGCTCAATCCTTTGCAGATACTGGCTCAGGGCCGGTTGGCTGATGTAAAGATTCTTCGCCGCGCCGGATATGGTTTTTGCCTGAGCAATCGCAATCACATATTCTACTGCCTTAATGTCCATCTTTTGCTCCATTATAACTTTATGTTATACATCTATTCTACTATAGTATTTGACAAAAAGCAATACAGAACGCAAAATATAGGCATAAATCGGCCTGATTTTGGGGGATATGCTGCCGTTTGTCAAACTATTTTGAAAGGGAGGAGTTTGTATGCGTGCATCCACGAAACGAATTCTAAAACAGGAAGCTAAAGGAGTTGCTTATACGCTTCCCGCGCTCGTGCTGCTCGTTCTATTCACGATCTATCCGATGATCGACGCGCTGATCACCAGCTTTTACAACTGGAATTTGACCTCCAGAAAACGTTTCATCGGCTTTTACAACTATCAAAAGCTGTTGGGCTCCTCAGAGATCTACCAAACCATCGGTCAAACCCTGCAATATGTAGCCATCGTGCTTCCAGCGACGCTGATCTTTGGTTTCCTGTTGGCGCTTCTGCTTAAAAAAGCCAGTAAGACCAATGTGGTATTTCGCACGCTTTTGTTCACGCCCCGGGTATCCAGCATGGTGGCTATGTCCGCCGTTTGGCTTTACATTTACAACCCTCAATACGGTCTTTTGAACAATATGCTCAGTGCCCTGGGCCTTTCCCCCATTCGCTGGCTCAACGATACCTCCTCCGCCCTGCCTTCCCTGGCCTTTATTACCATCTGGCGTATGCTGGGTTACAGCGTCGTGGTCTATTTAGGCGGTATTCAAAACATATCCTCAGAGATCATGGAGGCAGCCCGCATTGACGGCGCAGGTTCCCTGAGAACCACCTGGAACATCATCGTTCCCCTGGTTTCCCCTACAACGTTCATGTTGCTGATTCTCAACACCATCGAGGTTTTCAAGCTTTTCACCACCATCAACGTAATGACGGAAGGGGGCCCCGCCAAATCCACCCAAAACCTGGTGGTTATGCTTTATGAATACGGCTTTAAAAAGTTCCAATTGGGTTACGCCTCTGCCATTGCCGTAATTCTCTTCCTTTTGATTCTAGCCATCAACGTGATCCAGCTCTCTTTGGAAAAGCACGTTAATTACGACACCTAATGCCGTCGCTCTCCATTGATTTCAGAAAGGTGGCCGATCAACACCATGAATGTTCGCTCTAATGCAAAACTGGCCGAGGGGCTTCGGATTCTGTGCCTGACCCTTGTGAGCTTGCTGATCTTTTTCCCCTTTGCGTGGATGATCATTTCAGCGTTTAAATCTGCCGGCGAGGTGCTGGATAAGAATGTTTTTTTGCCCACCCAGTGGCATCCCGAAAACTTCATCAGCGCCTGGGGCCGCTCCCCCTTCGGCATCTACTTCCGCAACAGCCTGCTCATGTCAGCCGCCGTTGTGTTGATGCAGATGATTACCAGCTCCCTGGCTGCTTTCGCCTTTGCGAAGCTGAAATTCTGCCTGAGCAAGCCCTTATTTTTCCTCTTTCTTTGCTCCATGATGATTCCCGGCGAGGCAACCATCATTTCCAATTATTTGCTGATTTCTGATATGGGGCTGATGGATACCTTCCTGGCTGTGGTGATGCCCTCCTTCGTCAGCGTGTTCG
>JAFUPO010000123.1 GCA_017481185.1 Clostridia bacterium
AGGGAGCTAAGCCTGGAATGAACCGACGTGGCAAGCACCTGCATACGGGGGGCAACAACGCTGACACCGCGCATCTCACCACCGAGCTTTCGGCGCATTTGCAGCGGATGCGAAATTGCGCCGATAAGGCGAAAAGCCGCGCCAGGAGGGAGAAAAGTATCGCTGTCCAGCGTGATCACATAGGCGTATTTGCCTGCAAGCTGCTGCATATCGCAAGAGGCATAGGTGTAAGCGTCTTTGGGGGCTTGCCCGGCGAGAAGCCGGTTCAGGCTTTCCAAAGAACCGCGTTTGCGTTCGCGGCTGATGTAAGAGCGCTGCTTAGGGTCATAAAAACGTTCTCTTTGCAGATAAAAGAATTGGGTAGGCAGGGTCTCGTTCAAAGCTTCAATGCCGGCTTTGGCAGATGCAACGATCGCCTGATCCGCCGTCTGTTCGCGGGTCATGCTGTCGCCAAAGTCGCCCAGCAGCATAAAATGAAGCCTCGGGTCAGGGCTTGCGTGATGGAGGATGGCCAGTTGGCGAACCATGGCCATTGCCTGCTTGGGGGTTGTGAGCAGCGTGGGGCAGACCACAAGCGTTTGCTTATCCGGAGCTAGGGGCGACACATTCAGCCGCGGCAGCATACGAACAGGCACGAAGCGGCTGATGGCTCTGCGAAGAAGCCAGCGGGTTCCCTGTGAAAACAGGATCCCTGTGGGGAAAAACAGCCAAAGGGGAAGGTTCAGCCAGAAGCAGAGAAAAACGCCTGCAATAACGCCTGCAAAAAGGACGCTGCGATACAGGGCGGCGCTGCGATGCCGCGAAAACAAATAGATGCGCCAGCGCAGACTGTGAATTTTCAAATAAGCCCCGAGGGCTTTTAAACCTGCATCCTCCAGAAGGTAGTATCCGGTGTGGTTATGAACGCCGTCAGCTTCTCCTGTTTGCGCGAGGGAACATATGGCCCCGGCCAGGCGAATTTCCTCCTGGCCAGAAAGGGCAGCCAGCCTCTGGACGCGGCTGCGGTAGAAGCCCCGGCTTTCCTGATCCATAGAGGCATAAACACTATCCTGCCGCAAAAGCGCATCTACAGGATCCAGGGCTTCCAGCATTAGATCCCAATCCACTCGATCAATACGTTTGAGCGAAGTAATGGCATTGCCAAGCCACATTTGATCCACAGCCTGGCGGTGAAGCTCCTGCGAAACCAAGCGCTCGCCATCCAGCTCCAATCGAGCCAGATGTTCTGCCAGAAAGGCATTGGCCGAGGGGTTATCCGATTTGCGAAGCCCTGTGATGACTGCCTCCCAAAAGGCAGCGCCCCCTGAGCTTGCAGCAAGCCTTTTTTGAGCGCTATTGCTTTTTCGGCCAGATAGCTCGCTGGCCATTTTTAAACCTTGCGCACGCTGGCGCTGCACAGACCATAGCTGCCATCCCCTGGAAAGGATGAAATTCATGAGCGTATAGCGCAGCGCAAGAGGAATCATCCACCGCTCACGGAGAGTAAAGGGCGCAACGGCCTGCCAGCTCATCAGGCTTCGGATCAACGTTTCACCGGTAAACACTGCGTTTGTATGGGAAACGATCTCTCGGCTAAAGCGGGTAATAAAAATCTCGCCTTTGCCATCAGCAGGCAGGGATGGCGCTGAACGAAGTATTTCCTTCAGCGAAAGCCAATCCTCCTCCAACACACGCGCATTTTCGCGGATCCATTTCAGACCTGGCAGAAGATCCTTTTCATCAATGGCCCCAAGAAGCTTGGTGAGCTTAGCCAGCCTGCGCTGAAAACCTGACCGAGTGCGAAGCAGCTGCCTGCGGCCCTCAAGGCGGCGGGAGGCAATGTGCTTTATATGAGCCTCCATCTCATGGCGGCACAGAGGAACATCCATTAGCAGGCTGCCGTTCAGTTCATCGCGCCTTTGCCGGATTTGTTGAAAAGCATAAACCAGCGCAACTCCGCCCAAACCCAGGATGGCGGCGTATACGATCCACCAGGCCATTAACGTCATCCTTTCCATCTACCGTCGGCCTAGTGTGCCACTGGTTGCAAAAAAAGATACAAAAAAGCGGATCGTTTCATAACGATCCGCTTGTAAAAGCTTAGGGGCGGGAAGGGGCGTCGCATTTGGTACAGGGCTTCAGGTGCTTGAATTTGGCCCCGTCCAGATCTTGGTAGTAGAAAGATCTCATTTTAGAGTAATACTCCGGAGAAATGGAAGAGCACTGCTCCTGGGTATGATAGTAAGAACCGCCCTCGGAGTTGTAGTAAAGCTTGGTTTTGGCTGAAGGCGGATCAGTCGGCGCAGGCGTTGCAGTGGCATCAGGAGCAGGTGTTGCCGTTTCGGCCGGCTCATTGCTCTTTAAGCTCTGAGGATCAACGTACCAAGTACCGTTTTCCTTGAGCATCAGAACCTGAAAGCGATATTTGGCAGGATCCCGGTTGTTCTGCTTATCAATGGTAGCAGTCATCGTGATCGTGCGAGAGGAATCGGCATCGGTTCCGGTGATTTTCTCCATCGTATAGTCCATCGGAAGACGGTTGGCAAGGATAGCATACAGAGATTTGCGGGCATCATCCAGGCCGGTGCTCCAGCTGGGAGCACAAAGGGAAACCATTTCATCCAGCTTATTGGCGTTCCACAGATACATAAAGCTGTCAAGCTGTTGGGAAGCCTCGCTGGTCACCGAGGGTTCGGGGGTATACTCAATCAGATAGGGATTCGAGGGCTGGCTAACATCCTCCAAAGACAAGGCGGGTGCGGCGGCGCTGGTGGAAGATTGCGCCTGCTGGGTCACAGCGTTTTGACCGGTTACAGAGGGGATGTTTGCTCCAGCAGAGGTGGTTGTCGCATCACGGTTCATGCCCGTGCCGGACACGATAGAGACAGCTGATACGATGAGCAGCGCGCCGTAGATCAGGCTCAGGGTTGTTCGAGCGCTTGAAACAAAGGTGGACTGGAGCCACATGGCAGCCAAACCGACCAGCGCAAAGCCGATAAAGACCCAAAACAGCGGCGTTTGTTTAACAACCATGGCAGCAACGAAAAGGATTGGCAGAACCACAAGCATCAAAAGCTGTAGCCAAGTGTCCTTGCGCTTTGGCTTGGCGGGCTTGGTCTGTTGTGCCGCTACAGGCTGAGTCGGCAGAGGTTGCTGACCATAGGGCGGCTGGCCATACACAGGGGGCATGGCTGGGTTGATGGGCGGG
>JAFUPO010000124.1 GCA_017481185.1 Clostridia bacterium
CCTTTCATTTATTAAAAGGTCAGGTTTCCTGAATTAGCCGCACCCGGGCGATCTCCTTATCCCCGGAGCCCAACACCCATATGTGGGGTTGGCGAATCGCCGCTTCCATGTGCAAAAGGGCAATGCCCAAATCTACTGCGGACCGGGCGGAGCCCATCAGGGCCAGGCTGCCGGCGGCATAGGCCAGCTGCCAGGGCTGGGCGTTCATGGCGGAAGGCGCGATCTGCATACATTTAGCCGCGTCCTGGGCCCATTGGGGCCAGGCGGTATAGTCGCTCTGGCAAATCTTTTCCAAGGGCTTGCGCTTGCGCTCTACGGTTTCAGGCCAGCTCCCCTGCGGCTGCCCCAGGGCGATGACGCCGATGATCTGCTCGTTTTCCTTAAGGTTCACCGGGCAGTCCTTTTTGCGGTAGGTGGCGGCGACCCACACCGTAGCCACGCCGTTGGCCGCAGCCTCTAAAAGAAAGGCAGCGCCCGAGATACCGGCGTGCAGGCGGCTTAGGGGCACAGCTTCATCGGCGATCAGGGCGGCAAAACGCTGTACCCCGGTGATCCAGTTCTTGGGCAGCAGCGCAGGGCTGAAAAACCTGGGATCACATTCCCCCATCACCAACCGCACCCCAGGAAGACAGCATCGGGCGGCGGTATAGCTCAGAGCCGTCCATTGACTGATGGTGGGCTTATCCCCCATCTGGCGGCAGGAATACCGCTTGGGAGCCGCCTCATACCAGCGGGCTAATTGGGCCTGGGAATAAAATCCGTTGAAACGCCATTTTTCCTGCATTTTCCTGCCCTCCTTAAAGGTACGAATACTTATCCACTTTCCATGATACACTTAGGGCGCAAAAAGCGCAAGATGCATGAAAAAATTCGTTGTCTCATTCGTCCAATAGAGTGAAAGGGGGCTGAAACAATGGATGTTGTCAAGGGCCCGGACAGCAAAGAAGCCTTGATCAGCCAATGGATCAACGATTGGGAGAAGGACTTGCTTCGCCTGTGCTGCGTGTATCTGAAGGATGTATCCCTGGCGGAGGATGCGGTGCAGGAAACGTTTTTAAAAGCCTATAAAAATCTTCACACTTTTCGGGGGGATGCCAGCGCCAAAACCTGGCTGGTGCGCATCAGCATCAATGTTTGCAAGGATATGCGGCGCACCGCCTGGTTTCGCAGCCTGAAGAATGCCATAACGCTGGACAAGGCCCATATCCCTTTGGAGGATGGCAGCGTTGAAATACGCTCTGACCTGGCTGCGGCGGTCATGGGGCTGCCAGCGGTTTTGAAGGAGGCGGTGCTGCTCCATGACTACGAGGGTTTCAGCCAGACGGAGATCGCACAGACGCTGGGAATCTCCGTGCCCACGGTGCACCGGCGGCTGAAAAAGGCCTACGCCCTGATGAAAGATGTGCTGAAAGGGGATGACGTCTATGAAGCGTGAGGAGCAGCGAAAGATGGCCATTCGCCGGGAGATCGACGAAAGCTTTGCTTTTCTGGATGCCCGTCCTTCTCTTCGCCATCGGATCATAAATGAGATCAAAGGAGAGAACATCGTGAAAAAGAAATTATCTGTGGGGCTGGTGCTGGCCCTGGCGATTATCCTCATTTCCGTGGCCGCTTTGGCCTGGGGCTTATCGCGGCAGTATTTTGAAGAGGTGGCTCAATTGCAGTTTACCTCCGGCTATTATGACGACTGGGATTGGCATCAAAAGCAAGCCATGGTGAAGATCCTTGAAGAATATGAGCTCATTGCTCCGCAAGAGGCGGCAGCCATGACCAGCGAAGAAGCTGTGGATGCCTATATGATCGAACGATACGGCATCAACGGTCGATCGGACCCCATCGGCCTGTGGGCCATTCTGGAAAAGGAACTGGGGACCATGAACACCTGGTCCCTGGAGCAGAAAGCCTGGTACACCGAAATGCAGATCAAAACCGGCCTACTCACCCGGGAAAACGACGATGACATCTACGCGCTGCCGCAGGAAGGAGATATTCAGCCCCAGGAGGCGGTGGACATCGCGAAGACAGCGATTCTGGAGGCCTATGGCTTGACGGAAGGCGATTTAGAAGCACATCAAATGGACCTTTCCTTTAAAACCCACGCCTCCGACTGGGAGCGAACCAAACTTCATTACGAGATCGCCTTCTGGAAAGAGGGAGGGGGATTCTATTCCTGCGCTGTTAGCCGGGCTGGGCGCATCATGGAAAGCGCGACGGACGAGGGGTATCTATCCCCCAAGGAGCAGGCAGCCCAGCGCAAAGCCTTGGCCAACGACAACGACCAGGAAGCCATTGTATTGCTCCAGGCCTATGTGCAGGCCCATGAGCTGTGGGATCCCTTTCTGCTCTGGCCCCTGGAGCACAAGAAAGCCCTGACGGATGAACTGCGCCCGGTGATCCTGGAAAACATGAAGGAGAACCCGGACTATAACGATCAGACCCGCATCTTTTGGGCGACCCACACCTATGGCCTGCCCGATGACAAAGCTATTTCACAGGCAGAAGCGGAAAGGCTGGCCCGAGAGCAATTGACCGCCGCCTTCGGCCTCTTAGAGGAACAGGCCCGGCAGGTGGACACCGCAGGATTTTTTTACGACGTGACCGATACGCCCCGATGGAAGGTGAGCCTTATGGTGCGCCAGAACTGGCAAGCGGCGAAAGAACTGGGCCTGGATACCTCCCATCAGTGGCGCGTGGTGCTGGACGCCTATACCGGCCAGGTGCTGGAGACCCGCCTGGCGCCTCCCAACGAAAACACTCCCGAGGGCGCGGCGGCTGTGAATTGAGCAAGTGAAACTAAGCGCAAGGCCCCTTTCAAAATAGGGCCTTGAGCGCTTTTTTAAACACCTCATTAACAGCGAAGCAAGCGATAGAAGCCTTAAAATCAACGCGCCCAGCGAAGGCTCTGGCAAATAAGCCGGGATGCACCACAACATAAAATAGGCGGCGAATCAGTTTATCGGCTCATACATAGGGCAATTGGCCTTGCAAGTTAATCGGCTTAATGGTAAAATAAACCGATTGCGCAATTTTACACAGATGACGCCATTTTGCAGCCCTTTTGCTATGGTCGTCTTCAAAATGCGGCCATATGGAGGCAATGAAATGCAGACAAAGCAAAAGCGTGGTTCCTTCTCCGGGTCCTTGGGCTTCGTGCTGGCGGCAGCGGGCAGTGCTGTGGGCCTGGGCAATATTTGGCGGTTTCCCTACCTGGCGGCCAAGGATGGCGGCGGCCTGTTTCTCTTGTGCTATCTGGTGCTGGCGCTGACCTTTGGCTTTACCCTCTTAACCACGGAGATCGCCATTGGCCGCAAAACGGGCCAGAGCCCCCTAATGGCCTATCGTTCTCTCCATGCCAAGATGGGGTGGGTGGGCGCTGCAGCCTGCCTTGTTCCTCTGCTGATTCTGCCTTACTATTGCGTTATTGGCGGCTGGGTGCTCAAATACCTGGCCACCTACCTAACGGGCAGCGGCCTGGCGGCGATGAACAGCGGCTATTTCGATGCCTTTATTACGGCTCCGGGGGAGCCGGTGATGTGGTTTTTAATCTACCTGGCTGCCACCACCTTTGTGGTTTACAAGGGCGTGGATAAGGGAATCGAGCGCCTCTCCAAGGTGCTGATGCCCATTTTGCTGGCGCTGATTGTGGCCATCTCCATCTTTTCTTTGACGCTGAACCATACCGATGCTGCGGGGGTGACCCGCACTGGTATGGAAGGCTTATCCGTTTACCTGGTGCCCAGCCTTGAGGGAATGACCCTGCAAAAGTTTTTGGTGGTTCTCACTGACGCTATGGGCCAATTGTTTTATTCCATCAGCGTGGCTATGGGTATTATGATTACCTACGGTTCCTATGTAAAAAAAGAAACGAACCTGATTAAATCCGTAAACCAAATCGAGATATTCGACTCAGCGGTGGCCTTCTTGGCGGGCTTGATGATTATCCCGGCAGTGTACACCTTTATGGGCCATGAAGGCCTGGCTAACAGCGGCCCTGACCTGATGTTCAAGGCGCTGCCCAAGGTCTTTGGCGAAATGGGCCCTGCCATTGGCACAATCGTGGGTATTGCCTTTTTTGCAACGGTGTTCTTTGCTGCGCTAACCTCCTCCGTTTCTATCATGGAGGCGGTGGTCTCCAGCATGATGGACAAATTCCGCTGGCCCCGCAAAAAGGCGACGTTGGTGGTTACGCTGATTGCGCTGCTTGCTGGCCTGGTGGTTTGCCTGGGGTATAATGTGTTCTTGTTTAAAGCGATTCTGCCCAACACCCCGGTGGGGAAAACCGCCCAGATTTTGGACGTGATGGACTATATCGGCAACTATGTGCTGATGCCGGTGGTTTCCATTGCCACCTGCATCCTCATTGGCTGGATCGTTAAGCCTAAAACGGTGCTTGACGAAGTAACTTTAAACGGCGCTCGATTCAGCCGTGAGAAGCTCTATGTGGTCATGATCAAATATGTAACGCCCCTCATGCTGTTTCTGCTGCTGTTGCAGGCGCTGGGCATCGTAAAACTGTAAAGAAAAAAACCGGCTCCAGGCTGTTGCAGGCCCGGAGCCGGTTTCTATTTATGCTTTTTGAGAAATTCGGCCTGGAGGAGCCTGCGTTTTTCGATCAAATAGCCCAAGCATGGATCGCGAACAGAGATGCCAATAAAATCGCCCTCTATCACCATTACATAATAAATGAGATGGCGGCAGCCAAGCTCCGGCAAAGTTCTTTTGCCCCTCATGCTGCCCCGTGTTTTGCTCCCCACAGTAATGATACGAAAAAGAGAAAATCCGCAAAAGCTTAAACCGGCCGCTCGCTGTTGATCCAGCAAAGGCTCCTCTTGATTTTCTATAGTTTACACAATTTAAAGTATACGGGTATTGGATGCTCTGCTCACCATTAGCAGAAATGAAATCCAGACCTTCTTGCTGCTATTTCTGTTCTTTGGGCAAATACCGCTTGTCAATCGCAAGCTTGACACAAGCTGCCGCCCCAATATAGATTGCTAAAATGATGACGTCTAACATCAGCGATGAATATGGGCGAGGGTAGAATCTTGCGGCAATATTTACAAGAAATCTGATTGGGAAATAAAGCCCTAACCATGCAGAAATTTTATAAAACATTCTGCGAAAATTTTTTGTTTGTTCAGTTGCACTGGCTGCGTTTTTTTGATACGAATATTCAAAGCCACCAATCGCTGCGACAAAAGGCAAGAAACTTATGTAATCCTGTAACAACCGTGGTACATAGCGTGCCATGGGTTTTTATGTTATAATACAATTAAAGATGTATGATTGGAGAATTCTTATGGCATTGAAGAAGATCAAACTCTTTCCAGACGATAGAACTTTCATTCGTGATGGAAACGACGATGGGTTTGGTTGTGGTACAATAAACGATGATGGCCACCTGTATTTGATAGACGAAAACGATCAAGAGGCATATTTGTTGCCCGATTGTTATGCAAATACCCATATTTGCCTATATCCGTCCTGCGGAGGATATAGAGATGGGCTGATCATGGTAAGTCTGCTTGGTGAGCTGGATCTACAGTATCATCACAATCTATATGCCGCTTCTGGGTTGTGGGGATGGATTGATTTGGAAGGTAACGAGGTCATTTCTCCACAATATGTGTATGCCATGCATTTCTGGAACGGTCGCGCTGTCGTGTGCCGCGGTAAGTGGTCTGTTGATGAGAATGGCCGTTACTGGTGTGAAAATGAGCAATGGGGCATTATTGATCAGCTAAATAATGAGATAGTTCCTTGCCAGTACGATGAACTGTTTGAAATTGATGATACAGAGCAATATGTATTGTGCCATAAGGACGGATGGAAAGATGGCTGCAATTGTATTTATGACATAGAACGGCAGCAGGAAATCCTCGATTTGGATTTCGATTTTGATAATGGATATATGTTCAACAGTTGCTTCTATACCGATGGCTGCATTTTCTTTGATGAGCATATTCCCGGCGGTGGAATTGACTACATCTATGTTTACAGCGTTGTCAAAGGAGAATGGATTGCTTATCGCGAGCCATATACCGAAAGAGAGTACAACGGACAAAAGAAAATGGTTGTACAGAAGGATGGAAAAGACATTATCATATTCTAACAGATTTCTATTTATGAAGAAGCAATTGAGAAAAGGACAAGGTGAAGAATATGCGCCTGAAAATGGATGTTGCGGGCATTGACGTCTATTTGAAAATAAACAACTACAGAACTCTAACCGAAGAAGATGAGTGGGATTGTCGCTGGTGTAAATGCGACTTCTCCTTTTCTTCTGGCTGTTGGTTGAACTACCACAAAAACGGTGATGAAGTTCTCCTTTCGTCTGAAGTCGAAGAAATGACTGATCGGCTAACCAGACTGCTTAACGATGAAATTGCAGAGCCAGAAAGAATAAGCTTTGTTGAGCCAGACTTTGTTTTTAAGCTGCATCCTAAGAGAGATATGCGTAAAGACGGTGATCATATATGGATCCGTCCGGGATGCGAAATCGCCGATATATATGTTGAGTGGGAAATCTATTTCTGGCACGAGGGCTTAACGGATAACCATCTGACAATCACATTAGGAAGAGAAGAAATCATCCAATTGCGAGAATACTTAATTGCAATAATCAACTGAATGCATCTACTAAACTAAACTCACCGTCTTTGGCCCTTTTCCCAAGATTGCATATCCGTTGCATGAAAAAGCGCCAAAGACGGCGCTTTGTGCAAAAGAGACAAAAAAGAACCGGAAACCTTTGGGTTGCAAGAGATAAGGCACCATCTAACCATTTCAGTCAGCCGGTGATTTTGCGCACATGCTTAACCAATGCAATCAACTGCAAATGATTAGGAGGGGCAATATGTACAACCTGATTTCCTGCGAATACAATATGGAC
>JAFUPO010000125.1 GCA_017481185.1 Clostridia bacterium
GTTGGCGGGCGCGGTCGATACGGACCCACAGAACGTCATTGGAGTCGGTCTCGTATTCCAGCCAGGCGCCCCGGTTGGGGATGATCTGGGCGGAGTACAGCTTTTTGCCGGCCTTGTCGATGGACTGGCCAAAGTACACGCCGGGGGAGCGCACCAGCTGGCTGACGATGACCCGCTCTGCGCCGTTGATAATGAAAGTGCCATGTTCAGTCATGAGCGGGAAATCGCCCATGAACACTTCGGATTCTTTGATTTCGCCGGTTTCCCGGTTCTTTAGCCGCGTAAACACTTTGAGCGGCGCGGCGTATGTCATGTCACGCTCTTTGCAGCGTTCCACAGAGTTCTTGGGCGTTTCGTCCAGGGAGTAGTCAACAAACTCCAGCACCAGATTCTCATTGTAATCGGTGATCGGAGAGACGTCGGCCAGCACCTCGCGCAGGTCCTCTTCCAGAAAGCGGCGGTATGAATTCTTCTGCACCTCGATCAGGTCGGGCATATCCAGAACCTCTTCGATGCGCGAGAAGCTCATGCGCTTGCGGAGCTTTCCCATTTGAACCTCATGCACCATAAAAGCCATCACCCCTTATGTTCTACAACCAATATCTGCCACTTTGAAAGAAATTCTGTTTCCCCTGTTGCATTTTTACACAAGACCGTGTACAATACATTTCAAGCGGTGGGGAAGCATAGTTCTGCATAGTAACGATACTGATGCAATGTTAGAGTTTATCATATGTCAATAAGCCTGTCAATAGGAAACCGGCCTTTTTTCAGCATTTTTGATAATATTTTTTGATACAGACACAAAATGAGGAGCTTTTTTAAACGAAAGCTCCTCATTATTTATGCGTATTCCTTTTCAATCTTCGCCTGCATGGCTTCCATCGCGCCCTTAAGTTCGCTAACAATTCGCACTTTCTCCTCCACAGGCGGCCGCTCCGGATCATAGCGCACACCTTTGCCAAAGGAGATCACCCGGCGTTTCTTATCCGCAAAGATGGGCACAAAGGTGCAGTATTTGCCAGTGCGGTTATGATACAGCTGCCCCAGCATGGTGAAGCCGGTAAAAAATTCCCCCACCCCTTCGGACACATAGCCCGGCTGAGCCAGAGATTTAGCGTCCGGATTTTCAGGAAAGATCAGCAGGCTGTCCCCCGCCTCCATAGCCTCCACCGACAGCCGAAAGGTCTGCATCAGCATCCGGGGCTTGTTGCGGTAAACAGGAATAGCCTCAATGGAACGGGTCATCCACAAAGCGCCCTTACCCATAAGCCGGGCCAGGCGGCGTTTCCACCTTTCAGAAAGCCAGGTAATCGGGCTAATCTCGTACTTATAGCAAAACTCCGCCACCGTATCCAGATCGTCCATCAGATCCGAGATGCTCCACGGCCTAAAGGGAAAGGGCACGTACACATTGGTGACCACCGGGCCGTAATATTCCCCATGATTGCAGATAAAGATCAGCCCTTCCTGGGAAGCGTCCACATTTTCCTTGCCAATGATCTTGTGGCGGTAAAAGGGCCTCACGCAGGCTGCCAGGATCTTGATGCCATACATTTTTCGGTGGCGTTTGAGCACCACCTCCTCCAGCGGCTTTTCCAAAGGCCTGTTGGTAGCCCCAGCTTCTTTGAGCTGAAAGAATTTGCCCAGCTTATCCAGGTGGCGCTGGCTCAGGGGAAACCGCCAGGCGCTCACCGCCGCAGCTATCACCATCAACAGGGCTGGAATCACCAGCGCAGGCCGGAAGCTGCGGGCGAAGTCTCCCACCTCCCGGGGCAAATCCGCACCGTTGATAAAGCATAGGGCTGTGAGCCCTGCCAAAGCCAGCATCTGCCCGCCCAGCTGAGCCAGCGCCTTAAAAATGTGGCGCATTGGGGCATAGCCCTCCACCTGATCTGCCCTCAGGCCGAATCGGGCTACCTGAAGCATCCCCTGCTCCATCCCCGCCAGGCAGGTGGCGCACACCGTAGCGCCGCAGGCGCACAGGGCCAGGGAAACATACACCGACAGGCCCATGCTGCCTGTTTTGATCATGTTTGAAAACACCAGCAGGCCGTACAGCCACAAAAACACACCCACCAGCAGCAGATAGGTTTTGTCAAGCTCCTTTCCCTTAGCCGCCCGCCGCAGGCCAAAGTCTGTCAGCTCCCGTGCCGCCAGGGTACACAAAAGCGAAAGGATCATGCTGTTAAGAATTTGCTGGGCGCTGAAAGCTATATAGGTATACACCGTCACCAGCGTCACCTGGATGGCCGCCAGCACCAGTCCATGCATCCATCTATAGGCGGTAAAGGCGTTTACCTTCTGCAGTTCCGCTTCCAGGCTTTCCACCTGAGTCACGGCCTGATCCTGCGGCCAGGCTGCCCGCCGCTCCTTCCAATGGCTGTAAGCCTCCATGAGCGCCAGCATCACATAGCCGCCAAAGATGGTCCAAGCCGAAATTGGCTCCACCGTCCGGGTCATGATAAAAATCACAATGCCGCCCATCAAAAGGTGCAAACCAGTAAAGTATGCTGCAAACCAACCCGCTGTCAGCCGCCCCTGAACTCTCAGAGAGATCAGCTGACGGCTGATGGCAGAACGGATAAAGATGCTCAGTACCATGGCAAACAGGATCCACACTGCTGCGCTTTCAATGGTAGCAGGATAAAACATCAGCAACGCCAGGTTGCACAGCATCAAAAAGCCCAAAGCAACCGGGCCAATCCAACGCATCCTTCGGGGCAGTATCATTTTGCCCGGGCCTGTAAATATTTCAAAATAGATGGCGGATACCCGCCCGCTCATAAACAGCGCGCCGCCAAAGATGGGCATCTCCAGCAAGGCGTTGGATACCATCATACAATACATATAGGCATACAGGGTGCTGAAGGACATCCAATCCAGCAGATTACGCCGCATCTGCAAGGTCGGGTCCTGATGATGGAGCTTTCCCACGGCTTCCTTTCCACCCTTTCTTCAAAAATATGCTTTATTCTATCACAAGCCCGAAAAACAGTGCAACCCCCCATGCCTAGAGGATACATTTTGATGTTTAAAATGTCATCTGCTCATTCAGCTCTTTACACCCGCCCTTCCCGGGAGTAAAATAGAGTATGATTTTATATTCTGGGGGTTCATTATGTATACCGAAAGCGACCTTCTCTCCATCTCCAATCAGCTGCGCCGCCGCCTTTATGTTTTGTCTGCTCCGACGTTTCTGCTTCTGGCCGGCATTGTGGTGAGCCTGCTGCCTGCTATCCGGCTGCAATGGCTCACAGTAACCCTCACCATTTGCCTGGGCCTTGTGATTATTGGGGGATGCGGCCTGTTTATTGCGCCCCTGGCTGCTTACCGCCGCCATATAAATAATGCCCTTTATGGTCGCAGCCACAAGGTGGAGGTGCTGTTCAAATCTCTAAAGCAGGAGCCCTGCCTGAAGGAGGGCGTTACCTTCTACCCCATGCTGGTCAGCGAAGGGGATCTGGCCAACGAAAAGGATGACCGGCTTTTCTACTTCGATATTGAAAAGCCCCTGCCCCATTTTAAGCCCGGAAGCAGCCTGACTATCACCTATCACGATAAGTTCATTATTGATTTAAAAGCCAATTAAAAACGATCCCCTTCCTTGCATAAGGAAAGGGGATCATTCTTTTACCAGTTCATCCAAAGATACGCCCAGCACCTGGGCTAACGTTTTCAATTCAATATCCGTTACAAAGCGCTGGCCGCTTTCGATGCGCTGAATCGCGTTCTTGTCCAGATCGACGCCCGCCAGCTGCATCCTGTCCGCCAAAGCCCGCTGTGACATTTTGGGTTCTGCCGCCTTACGAAGCTGCGCTACCTGCCTGCCGCAAATGTTCAGGCGTCCGTCTGATGCTTTATTTTTGTGCATATCTTATCTCCCCCAGCATAACTCTTTGAGCGCGCACATTTTCTCGCATTAATGAAGTTCTTTGAAAGGAGAGCGCGAGAGGGAAGCTTTCTTTCAAGAAAGTTTCCCTCTCGCTGACCTCATCCCACATACTGAATATACTTTTCAGCCTGCTTGCCCACGATAGCGGCACAGGGCTTGGCAGCCAGAATCTCCTGTGCCACCCGCATCACGTCCTCTTTCTCAACGCGATCGATCTTGGCAATGGTCTCCTCCGGCGTGGGGGGATGCTGCAAAAGCAGTTCGCCCCGGCCAATGGACTGTATCCGCCCGGCAGCGCTTTCCAGCCCCAGGATGTACGCGCCCCGCAATTGGGCCTTGCCCATCTGGAACTCCTTGTCGTTGATGCCCTCTGCCAAGAGCTTTTTCATCTGGATTTCGATCTGCTCCAGCACGGTCTGGGCGTGCTTGGGGGAGGTGCCTGCATACACATTGAAGGTGCCGCAGCCGGGGTAGGCGCCGGGATAGGTATAGATGGAATAGGCCATGCCCAATTCCTCACGAATCCTTTGGAATAGCCTTGAGGACATACCCCCGCCCAGCAGATTGTTAAACACCGCCACCGGGTAAGCGTCATCGCTGCCCAGGCCTTTGCCAGGATAGCCCAGGCAGATATGCACCTGCTCCGTATCCTTTTCACGAGCCAGGCGCACACCCTGGCTAGGTTGCTGAGCCTTGGGCATTTCCGGCTGCCCCTGGCCCTGCCAAGCGCCGAAATACTTTTCGATCAGCTCTTTCACCGTTTCCAGCTGATAATTGCCCGCCAGGGAAATCACTACATTCTCAGGCCGATAGTGGCTGGCGCGGAAATTAGCCAGGTCCTGCCGGGAATAGGCTTCAATGCGGCTGGCAGGCCCCAGAATGGGCATACCCAAGCCAGTCGCGCCAAACTGCGCCTGGCTGAGCAAGTCGTGCACCAGATCCTCAGGGGTATCCTCTACCATGGCGATCTCCTCCAGGATCACGCCCCGTTCCTTCTGTAATTCCCCATTATCCAGGGTGGCGTTCAGGGTCAGGTCGCTGAGGATGTCCACCGCCAGGGGCAGGTCGCTGTCGATCACCTTGGCATAAAAGCAGGTGCAGTCCTTGCTGGTAAAGGCATTGAGCTGGCCGCCCACCGCGTCCATCTCCTCAGCAATCTGCCGGGCGGAGCGGGTCTGGGTGCCCTTGAACACCATATGCTCCATAAAGTGGGAAAGGCCGTTTTCCTCCAGGGATTCCATCATGGAACCCACCCGGATCCAAACGCCCACCGATACGCTGCGCAGATGGGGCAGCTTCTCCCCCACAATGCGAAGCCCATTGGCCAATGTCCACTGATCGTACATAGGCATTTCCTTTCCGTTTTCTTCTATGATGACCGAAATCTCCAAAATAATACGAGGGAGGAGTCCAGAAGACCCCTCCCTCTCTTCCAGATAATGCATTATACATTTTCTCTGGATGCATCGAAGGGCGAAGCGCCTTCGATTATCATTCGTATCGCGCGGCTTTGCCGTGCGGGCGGGTGTTCGCGGAGCGAACTTTCCCTGCGCGATTTGCCGACCGTGACCAAAGGACACAGGCAAATCGTGTCAAACTCGATAAGAGTCCGCAGGACTTTTATCGAAAGCCTTTAGCCGCGGCCGTCACGGCGGGGAGGACGGGTGCGCTCCACGGGGCGGGCGGGGGCAGCTTCATACACCA